>WGNN01000118.1 GCA_016124515.1 bacterium | reverse complement strand
TTGGGAAATTGAAATTAGCACTTTTACAATGTTGGTGTTTCAACTCAAGAGATTGCGGATCAAGTCCGCAATGACGGTGGGGAGTGCAGACAACCGTCGACAGTACACCGACCACTTTCCACTGACCACTTTCCACTGACCACTAACGAAACTGAAACCCCACAATGCTCGCGCGTCACTCCGTGGCGTGCATGTGGAAGCGATGTCAGGGTCGCTTCAAAAATGGTCAAGAATGAGGCTTGTGCAGTTTTGAAAGAAGGAGTTTACGCCCGTAAATGACTGATTTCAAAACAAGCGTAACGAAATTATTGGCCATTTTTGGACGACCCTAGTTGTCCCAGAAATTGGAATTCTTATCCAACTTAAGACTCTGCAACTCACTCGCCTTGGCCCGCAGCGAGAAATAAAATCCTTTTCGTTGCCCCAGCGGTGTCCAATCGAAACTGAACTCCCAACAATGCAGGTTGCGCACAAACTTCACGTTGGTATATCCTACTTTCTGGTTTCTGAAATCGTAGTTGAAGGTGTAACGCAAACCCCATTTGTCGGTCGGATCAAAACTTCCGGTCAGGTTCAGCGTGTTGGTGGTCACGTATTTATCGGCTTGTCGCTGCGAAGTGATGTCGAAAACCACCCGCAAATCAAAGGGGAATTGATAAGCCCGGTAGAATTTGGAATACGGGGTTACTATGGCTTTTTTCTTTTCAGGCACCCCACCTTTCTTGCGTTGCTGCTTCCGCCAAGCTTCTATTATGTTGTTTTTCAAACTGGTACCTATGTTCAGGTTTATCTGCTGAATCTGAGCCAGTTTGTGTTCGGTTTCCCAGAGAAATTTGTTGTAGTTGCGACCGTTTTTGCCCACCGCATAAGGATCAAAAGTTCCGCGCGACTGAATGGTAACGCGTTTGAAAAGCGTGGTGTAGGCCACATAGCTTATCTTACTCAATTTCAGGCTATCGGCAAAAAAGTTGTAATTGCCATCAAGACTCAGGTTTTCCAGTATTTTCACCTTTTTGGTGGCATCTGCATTCACTGTGTCTTTTTTGTCCTTCAACTTCATTTCCAGGGTGTTTTTCACACTAAAGCCCACCGAACCCACCTTTCCTTTCTGCGGGCTTCCCAGCGGATTGCTCCCGTACTTGTTGTAGGTAAGCGTTTTGTAAATGCCATTGGTATCGGGCGTAAGACTGGTGTTGATGGTTTCAAAATAGCCCCATTTTGCCGTGGAAAAGTCAGGCGTATAATTAAGGTTGACCGATGGAATCATTTGGTGGCGCATGGCTACCAAACTTTTGCTGCGCTTAAAGCGGTAGGTACCGTATAGCGTGGTGTTGAAACTGGTGCTAAAGTTGTAATCAAACGAATAGAAATTACCATTCACGCGCTCGGTTTGCACTTTTCCGGCATCATCAAGGCTTTTACGGTCTTGGTAAAAACTGTAGTAACCGCGGTAGTTGAAAGAGGGGTTCACATTGACCCACTTAAATATTTTGAAGCTGGTGCTTACCGGCAATGAATGGCTGATGCCTCGGTTCCAATTAAGCGTAGTATCGGGGTTGAAAAGCAGGCTGTCGTAGGTGCTCAGTTGGTTTTGAAAACGCAGGTTGTGCGTAATACCCAAGTTGCGCAAAAAGGTGAGTTTTTTGTTGCGCACATTCTGAAAAGGCTGCACACGGTCCATAGACAAGTTGGTGTTGGGCAGCGTAAGGTTGATGGTGTGGTTTTGCAGGTTTTGGTCGTGGCTGAGTGCTACAGTAAGTCTGAAGGGCGTGTTTTTGAAGTTTTTACCAAAGTTGACTGATGAACGCAAACGGCTTTGCAAAATCTGGTTGTTGTCAAAAGAGTTGTGTTTGTTGTAGCCTGCCGAACCTACGTTTACCGAGGAAGAAAAAGTGATGCCCGGCAGTGATTTTGGGTCTTGGCGGTGGCTCCAGCTTACCAAAAATTCGTTGGTAGGCACAAACTCGCCTTTGCCATTGTCAAAAAAGTTTTTGTTGTAGTTGATGGCTGCCGAGCCCGAATACTTATAACGCACCTTATAATTGGAACTTCCTGAAAGTCCCCAGGAGCCAAAGCTGTAGGCATCTGCCGTTACACTCAGGTCCAGTTTGTTGCTCAGCGCAAAATAATAGCCCCCATCTTGCAAATAATAACCGCGACCCTGCGAGAAACCATACTTGGGGAACAATATTCCGGAAGTTGCTTTTTGGGTATTGGTGGGAATAAAGGCAAATGGAATGAAGGCAAAGTAAATGGGCACCCCTTCAATTACAGGATAAGCGTAACTCGTTACCACTTTGTCGTTGGGAATAATCTTGGCCTTATCGAGCTCCAGCCAAAAGTGTGGATGTTTTTTATCGCAGGTAGTAAATTTGGTATCGCTGCAATAGAGAATATCCTTTTCGTTTTTCTTTGCTTCATCCACAATTACGTAGGCATTGCCTTCCTTGGTTCTGAAATTGTAGATTTTGCCCTTTTTGCTTTGAAAGTTGTAGGCAATGCTGTCCGCCTCTCCGGTACGGGTTTTATCGGCAAGTTTCACCTGTTCTTTCACTTTTTTGCCCGCGCTATCCAGTTTAGAGTAGGCCCAGAGTTCATTCTTGTTCCAGTCTATCACCACTTTGTGGGCTTCAAGGTGCAAATCATCGTAATCAATTACCGCCAATCCATATAAATAGACTTTTTTGTTGATAATATCATACACAATAGAGTCTTCGGCATGGTAGGTCACCTGGGCTTCAAGTGCACTTTTGCTAATGGCCATTACGGCATTAGAGTCCTTTTTCACCACAGAATCGGGCTGCTGTACCAAGCTGTCGGTATGCATACTATCTATTTGTGCCTTAGTCGTTTCAACCGACAAAAACAGCAATATACACAGTGTTAACGAAGTCTTGAATATTAATGACAATGAGTTCAATAGCTTTGCTGTGTTATAAATTCGTATTTCGCCGGTTTCACCAAAATCCGTGCAAAAATCAATAAAATTATGACACGAGTTGTTGCATTGACTTTTCTCTTGTTGGCAGTTTTATTTGTTCCGTCGTACAGCACCGTGTATGACCCCTTTAAAATTACTACTGTGGTAATAGATGCGGGGCATGGCGGCAAAGACCCCGGAACCTCATCAAGTGGTTTCAGGGAAAAGGATATTGCCCTGAACATTGCTTTGAAAGTGGGCAAGTATATTGAAGAAAACCACGCAGGCATCAAAGTGCTTTATACGCGCCGCGACGATACTTTTATTGAGTTGTGGGAACGCGCTTCCATTGCCAACCGCAACTATGCGCACGTGTTTATTTCGGTGCATGTGAACGCCAACCCCAGCACAAGTGTGTATGGCACCGAAACTTATGCAATGGGTACGCACGTGGCCGCCAAAAACCTTGATGCACGCAAAGAAGAGCAGGAAATAGTGGACAACACCATTCAGCGCGAAAACGAAGTAATACTGAAAGAAGAAAACTACGAAGAAAACTACGATGGCTACGACCCCAATGATCCCGCCTCGCAAATTGTTTTTGAGCTCTTCCAAAGTGAGTACATGGAACAATCGCTGCTGTTGGCACAAAAAATTCAAAACCAGTTTGAAACCACGGTAAAAAGAAAAAACCGCGGCGTGAAGCAAGCCGGATTCGTAGTGCTTTACAAAACCACTATGCCATCGGTTTTGGTAGAAACAGGCTTTTTGAGCAATGCCACCGAACGCGCCTATCTGGCTTCAAGCGAAGGGCAAACCTATTTGGCATCAGGCATTTACCGCGCCTTTGCCGAATATAAAAGCGAAATGGAAGGCCATTAAAAAACCATTCGCCTACAAGAGCGTTAAAGCTGCTTAACCATACTTTTATGCAATGAGGCAAAACCCTATTTTTGCCAGCCAAATTAGAAATCTTAGTGAAACTTTCTGACGAATTTAAAGTAGGTGTATTCGCCGTTGTCTCCCTCACAATTCTCATCATGGGCTTTAATTTTTTAAAGGGCAGAGACATTTTTGCAATGAACAACACCCTGTATGCCAAATACAGAAAAATAGATGGCCTGAGCAAAGCCAACCCCGTTTTTTTCTACGGTTTGCAAATAGGCAAGGTTACCGAAATAAAAACGAGCTACGATGAGTATGACAGTCTGGTAATAACGGTGGGATTTTCGGTAAGTCCTGAAGTGCGCATTCCCAAAGGCTCTATTGCCAAGATTTCAAAACCTGATATTTTGGCCTCAATGGCTATAGAAATTTGGCCCGGCGACGACGAAACCGACCTGGTGCAAGATGGCGAATTCCTGAAAGGAATAAATGAAGTGAGCCTGACCGCACAGGTGAGCGCGGTGATAACGCCCCTGCGGGCACAAACCGAAAAGCTAATGCGCGGACTAAACGAAACCATTGACAAACTGGAAAAAACTCTTGACCAAAACGCACAGGACGACATAAAAACTTCCATTAGAAATTTCAGGGAAACAAGCACCGATTTGCGCAACCTGATTCGCAGCAGCAAAAGCGAAATAAGTGGCGTGATAAAAGATTTTGAAGGAACGGCAAGCTCGGTAAATTCATCGGCGCACAAACTTGATGAAACCCTTGACAATGTAAATGCCATAACCCGACAACTGAAAGAGGCACCTATTGACGAAGCGGTGATGGAAGCCAAAACTGCCCTGGCAAACCTAAACACCCTGTTGGAAGCCACCGAAGGTACTGAGGGAACACTGGGATTGTTGCTCAACGACCCCAAATTGTACAACGACCTTGATGCGGCCATAAAAAGCATTGACGCTCTGGCCAACGACCTCAAAAACCATCCGAAAAACTATTTTTCGCCGCTGGGTAAGAAAAATCCTTAATCCGATAGAAATATGGTAGTGGAGGTAATTCAGGAAAATCCATTTCTCTTATTTTTACCAAGTCAAGGGTGGATTTATGGCCACCGCAAATGCTTGAAAAATTGAGAATAAAGATAAAACCCTGCTCCGACCCAATCCTATTGGCTACGCTGAACAAGTCGGTACAACAACTCCACCACCAATTGTATCCACATGAATTTAAAGCCTTTAACCTTGCGGAAATTGAATTGGCAATGAAACAATTATTGGCCAACAGTAATGCCTTTGCCCTATTGGCCGAAGTGGATGAGGTGGCAGCAGGTTACTTAATTTATTTTGTGAAAGAAAGGCCGGAATCAGCTTTTCAATTTGCCAAGAAAACCATACTCATAGACCAAATAAGTGTGGAGCCACAGTTCAGGAAAAAAGGTATTGCCAACCTGTTGCTAGGCGAAGTGCGCACACGAGCGCATGCATTAGGTATCAACGAATTGCAGCTTGACTTTTGGGACAACAACCAATTGGCTCGTGAGTTTTTCAGCGCGGCGGGTTTTAGCTCATTCAAGCACCACATGAAACTTACTTTAGAAGCATAGCCATGTGCCGATACGCCTGGAATAACTACAAACCCCATTTTGTTTGCTTCAACTGCCGCAAAACCTATAAGCGGCGCTTGTTTGAAGATATTTATGAAAATGGCGACAAGGCGGAAGAAAAGCAAGCGCGCTGTCCGCAATGTGGCGGCTACATGGCCGACATTGGCACCGAATTTAAAGCACCCAAAAAAGGGGATTTAAAAGCCTGGAAGCAAATAGAAAAACTCTACCAAGTTGACTTTACTTTCCACAGCTGCGGGTGTTCGGGGCCGGGCTATGTGCCAAAAAATGAAGCAGAATTAAAAGAATTGTTGCTCCTGCGTCTGGGCCTGTTTAAGGAAAACCTGAAAGCCTGGCGAAAAGCTGAGCAAGACCCAAGTGCAACAGATGGAGTTAGCCACGACAAGGCGCAAATAAGCAAAGCAATCAATTGTTGGCAAAACACTATTGACAAAGTGCAAAAGCAATTGCAGACTTTGGGTTGAGGGCAAAGAGGCCTTGAATTCAGAAATAAAAATAGCGATGCCTGCCTAAATGAAAATCATCAGGAGTATGTAACTGCCAAACTTCGATTTCTGGTGCATAAGGGTTCTTATAGAATTTTCCTTCAAGATATTTTTTTGCCTTTTCCAACTTGGTGTTGTGGTCTTCATAGCAAGTCAGAATAATCTTGTCAGGTCTTATTGCTTTAGCAATTTCCACAAGTGATAAAAGTGCTTTATTACTGTCAGCGGAAAACGCTCTGCTGTCGTGTTTGGCTTCGCCTATTACAAACTGTCCGTCTGAAAGACAAATTATATCAAGTTCAGCACAAGGTTTGTTTGTGTGGCAACTGTAGTAAAGATTTAATTGTGGACTGTAAAAAAATGATTGATGACTTTTCCCTTGCATACTTACAAGAGTTCGTATGACCGTAAGATTTCCGTCACGTCTGATAATTAATTTCCCATTTTCATGATGAACTTTTAAAATGTTGTTTTTAATTAGGTCGTTCAGTTTGTAAGCAAACTTTGGTTCTATTGGAAACGGAAAATCTTCAAGACAACCTTTACAGTTTACAATTTCTTTTGCTTCATTGATATGATACCAAAACTGCGATGAACAATGCTTACATTTAAAATTAAACCCTTTCAGAAAAACTTTATAGTCGCATAACTCCTTTATAGTTTGTTTAATGCCCAACTCCAAGTTTTCTTCATTCTTATATGTTTCGCCTTTCTTACCAGCAAGTTTTCTGTTTTCATCTAACTGAACAATTTGTTTTTCAGCCAAGGCTATTCTGCATTTTTCTAAAATCTCGTCAAGTGAAATAGAATCTCCAGAGGCTTTATTGCTTGTTGCAAGTTCTTCAAAAATTGTTACCCAAAATTTGTCGGAAAAAAAATCATCTATCGCTAAGAAATCGTAATTGAAAATTTTTAGGAACGCTGTGAGTTTGTTACTATCATCATGCAAACCACTATCAATGTATTTTGTGTCTTTACTTTCACCGTCAATAACTGGTCGGCTGAGCAGTTGTCTTAACAAATTCCGAAACTCAGGTATGTAAACTTCCAAAGTATCAGATGTTGTTTGCTGATTGTGAATGAAAACAGAAATATTTCTCCTGTGATTGATTCTGCCTTTTACTCCTTTAACAATGTATTGCGTTTCGGTTGTGAATGGCAGTTTAAATTCATTCTGATAATTGTTTCCAAGTTTTTTAATCTGAATATCTACTACCCACTTTTGAGGGTAAAACCCTACTTTGTTTGTAAAACTTAGTTTAGGTAAGTGAAATAACCCACTTCGTGAATGAAGCGTTTGAACTGTTGAATCTTCACCAAAATTTCTTTCAAATAATCCGTGTGCATCCAAAACTTCAAAGGGAAATTTTTCATTCTGTCCGTTTTCAAATCGTCTGTTCGCTTTTGTCTTTTTAAGTCTATTCTCAATGATGTTTTGAATTTCTTCTTTCGTTAAAGATTCTGATGTTACAAGAATAGAGTTGTCCCAATCCATATCATAAAGCACCTCACCAAAGTATTCATCGTTACAAAGAAGTTCTAATTCCTCAACCGTTACATACATAATATTTCGTAATTCAAACAACATTCTGTTCCAGAAATAAAACAAATCTGCATTAGAAGTTTTGTCCTTGGCAATCACCAATTCAAAATGATAATTGCCCGTGTAGTTTTTACTCCTAAGAATTGATGTGTTTAAATTTTTTCGTGAAAGATGCGACTGATTGATTGGTCTAAGTTCCGCAATCAATTTATTCAACTCTGAAAATTCCTTTTGTCCAACAATTTTTCGGTCAAAGTCCTTTGTGAGTTCTACTTCGTGGTGCATCAAACTTGTTTCAAAACCATAATTGATTTTGTAATAAGAAAGCAATGGACTTTCTATCTTCCATGTTTCTGCTGTCAAAATAATTTTTGATTTTACATGAAACTCTGAAAGGAAATAAAAACCGCTAACACCTGAAATATCTTCACGTCTTGGTTGCTCATCAAGATTGTAGTAACCGCAAGGATTAAAAATGCGAAGTCGTTTTATTATTTCGGGGTCAATCTCTTTAGAGTAAAAAACAAAATCAGGGTCGTAATATTTCAGAATTTCATTCCAACGATCTGTAACGATATTGTCTTTTACTGGAACAATCGGATTGTATCGTCCGCCCCAAATACTTTGATTTACATGAATAAGAGAAAGTAAAGTTTCATACGGATAACTTTCGTCCACAAAAAACACATAACGAATATGTCTTGGTCTTGATGTTATTTGAAATTGCTCCATCTTATATCCAATTGTTGATGTTGCAATATTATCGTTCTATGATTAGATAAATCCAAAATCAATTTTTCACAAAGCGTAGGGTCTCCACTGCCGAAGCACTTTCGAGCTTGATGAGGTAGCTGCCCGCGGGTAAAAATCCCACTGGAACCAATAATTCCATTTCTTCGCCACCTTGGGTCAGTATCTTTTGTCTTCTGATTATCCTGCCATTCAAATCGCATATTGACAGCCATAAGTCGCCTTCTGTTGTTTTGGTATGCAGTTTCAACCACTCGTCCGCCGGATTTGGGTAGGCGTTTAGCTCAAAACTCTTTACAGCAGGATGAAAACCCAATTGCGGATCGGTGTTTTCTATTTTCACCACATGCGAAGCCATTACCCCGTTGGCTGCCCCATAAGAGCCCATGCACCAAACCACGCCATTTTCATTGTACTTGCGTTGCGCGCCGGTGTAGTCGCCCCATCGCTCCTGATCGCCCGACATGACATTGATGGGGCCAAGTCCTTCTTTGGTACTCACCAATTCAGAAAAATTGCCGTTGCGGTCAACAAAAAAAGTACTGGAACCGGGGTTTACATCAGCCGCGCTGTGCAAACAATGGATGATGAAAGAGCGGTCGATACCACCGCCACCGGCATAAGCCATATTGGGGTAGTTGAGGTCGAGATTGCCTTTGCTGTAAACACGAGCTTCAACCGTTGGGTTTTCGCTGTCGGGATTGCTCAGCACGCCGTAGTAAATGCCCGCCCTTCCGGTTTCTTCCGATAGGCTGTTGCCCGTAAAATGAATTCTGCCATAATGCAAAAAAGCGGCATGTATATCAGCATAATTGGTTCGAAGCGAATCGCCGCGGCGGGGTTGTTTGGCACTCGGCGGAATGCCATACGCCTTGTTTGCCCGCAAGGTTTTGAGTTTCAGCTCGGCTTTTCCTGAAGCCAGGGTGTTGGTTATTTCAAAAAGAAAAATAGTGTCGTTGCTCAGGTCAATGGCGCGGTTGCTCAGGAAATACATATTGGGACCGTAAGGCGCCATGCTGCCCCACACCGGCCTTGTATTCCAAATCAGGCGGTTGCCAATTTTGATGTCGTCATAATATTTGTAATTGAGTTTTTCGCCCGCATATCCTTTGCTTTTGTCTATCTGCCATATTATTTGGCTCGACTCAGAATCCCAGCCTGATTCTCCGTTTTGCCACAACAACACCGGAATAAACAATTCATCGTGCGTAATGCCCATAAAAGGATAGTCAGACCAGGTTTTATCGCCGTGTACATTGCCCGGCAGTTGGTAAAAATTCCAATCACCCGCGGGATCGTTGCTTTGGCTGAAACCCACCACCAAAAAGGTCTTGTTGCTGTTTGATCCGCTTAAAAATATGAGGATAAACCGGTCGGCCTCAGGATCGTAGAGTGTGTGCGGATCAAAAGCACTGCTCAGGTAATTGCCCGCATCTTTGGCTATGGCGGCCAACATTCTGGTTGCAACCAAATCGCCGTTTTCTTTGTAAATACGCACGTTGGAGTTGACCGCACTCAGGATAATGCCATCGTTTGAAATGGCCATATTGTTGTCGGCGGGCGTGCCGTTGGTGCTATTGGCTTCAAAATCGGTTTGTACCTTGGGTGTAAACGCCGAATTGTCTTTTTTGTAATTGAGTTTGCCCGGAAACGCCGCATCGCTTATCAAATCAACTGCCGCTTTTTTTGCATCTATGTGGCGATCGGGTTTGGGATATTCCACTTCGGTTTGCACGAGCCACTGCGTATCAACTTTGCTCAACGACACCGTAGTTGGCTGTGCTTCAAACACTTTACTTTGTTGGTAGCTGAAATTTTGTTGGGCTATAGCAAGTCCTTCACAAAGGAAAATGCATAACAGAATTGCGATAAATGGTTTCATACAGCTGATTTACCGCAGCAAGTTAGTTAGTGTGTAGAAGAAAAGGTGAATTGTTTCGATTTAGGGATGTTGAGTTTAAAGGGGAAAAGTTTAAGGTTTAAAGGAAGGCAATTGAAAATTCAAAAATGCAAATTGAAAATTGTGGAGTTGGAGTTTAAAGGATGTAAATGTCCAATGTCTAAAGTCCATTTTCAAGCAATTCAACTCCTTCCCCGCGGGGAAGGCTGCCTGCCCGAACCTGAAAGGGGCGGGGGATGGGGCGACATGGGA
>WGNN01000135.1 GCA_016124515.1 bacterium | reverse complement strand
TTCATTAAAGCACGCATTTTGCTACGGCAAAACAAATTGGACCAAGCGCAAGAGCTTGCCGATAAAGCCATGGCTTTTTATGTAAAAGGTGGCTACACCAAATCGCGGTTGGAAACCCTTGAGCTACAGGCACAAATAGCCGAAGCAAAAAAGGAATATGAGCGGGCCTACGAGCTGCTTTCAGAAGCCTACGCTCTCAAAGATTCGGTCTTTTCTACCGAGCGCGACCGTGATGTAAATTTTATGGAGTTGCAATTGCAACAACAGGAAAATGAATACCTTACCAAGGAACGCGAAGCCAACCTTGACCATATCGGGCATCAAAACGAAATAATTGCAGCCAAAAACAAGCAAAATATATTTTTGGTAATTGCCATTGTGTTGACCTCAGCACTACTCCTGCTCACACTTTACAGCCGCAGAAAAGATGTCCAAACCAACCACCAACTGCGTGAACAAAACGACAAAATCGAAGAACAATACCACGCATTGCTCGACAGCGAAAGGTCAAAAGACAATATAATGAGTATGGTGGCGCACGACCTTAGTTCGCCCTTGCGTTCCATTCTTGGCCTCACCCAAATGCAACTTGATCAGGAAAACTTGCCTGATGAAACAAAACATATTTTAAAAATGATAGGCAGCAGCGCCGAAAAGGGCATCAGGCTCACCGGCAGCCTTCTCGAATCAGTTAAATTCAACAGTGCAGAAAGTGGCGTGGCCGAGAAATTCAACCTATACAGCGCATTACACGATACGATTGAAATCAACAGTCGCTTGGCCAAATCGAAGCAAATAAGCTTAGAAAACAACACCGATAAAAGCATTTACTTGTCGCTGCCCAAAGACAATTTTGGACGCGTAACCGACAACCTCATTTCAAATGCCATCAAATTCAGCGAGCCCAACAAAACCATCAGAATCAACTCAAAAAAAATGGGCCACAAGGTAATGATTGAAATTGCCGACGAAGGGCAGGGCTTCAGCGAAAAGGACCTTCAACGCGCCTTTATGCCGTTTCAGCAACTGAGTGCCAAACCTACGAGCGGCGAAAAAAGCACCGGCCTGGGTTTGTTTATTGTGAAAAGCTTGGTAACCCAAATGGGCGGACAAATAAGTCTTGTGAGCAAGAAAGGGCAAGGCGCCACTTTTACCCTTACCTTTTTTGAAGGATAATGGCCTATTGACGCCAAGGCCCGCAAGGAGCCCTACCAACATTTCTTCAGTATTTTTGGATAAAAGAGCCTTATGAACAAAGCACATTTTTTATTGGTTTTGATTATATCTATCGCAACTTCGTGTGGTAATAACATTAATACCATGAGTAAAGAAATAATAAGCACCACACAGGCACCTGCTGCCATTGGTCCATACAGTCAGGCAGTATTGGCCGGCAACACCTTGTATTGTTCAGGACAAATTGCGCTCGACCCCGCAAGCGGCAATTTGGTAAACACCACCATTGAAGATGAAACAAAGCAAGTAATGAGCAACATTGGCGCGGTGCTTAAAGCAGCCGGCATGGACTACAGCCATGTGGTAAAAGCCAGTATTTTTATGAAAGACATGAACCAATATGCCGCAATAAATAGCGTGTATGCACAGTTTTTTACAAACGAACCACCCGCTCGAGAGGCGGTTGAAGTAGCGCGCCTGCCCAAGGATGTCAATGTAGAAATATCGGTAATTGCGGTTAAGTAATTAAGAACCATGCGCCATTCAAAAAGAAGCCTTTGATGAGGAATGGTTTATTAAACATTGGCCCTATTTGTATTGACATCCGGAGTTTTTACCACGATGAAATTAGATTGACTTAACAATCACCACAACTATTAAGCCTTACAGTTATATTTCAAGTAGTGACCACCGACCGCCACACATTCATGTACTATACAATGAATTTGAAGCTTTGTTGACCATTGAGAATTTTGAAATTTTTGCCGGAGATCTTCCATCAAAACAAATGAAGAAAGCAATGGACTGGCTTGCAGGAAATGCCGATTGGGCTTTAGAAGTGTTTTATGAGCTTAACCCTAATTTGAGATGAGAAAGACAATAAAAATTCCGAGAATTCTGAAAATCAACAAAATTGAAAACCACTCGATAAATGCTACCTTCAACAATGGAGAGTCAAGAATTATTGACTTTCGTAAAGTATTGAAAAGCATTGGTGTTGATGAAAATTCACCAGCTTTTATCCTTTACAACGACGAGGAGTTGAAAAAAGCGGAACTTAGAAATTATACACTTTCGTTCGACAATGTTGAACAGTATATAACTACGAGAAATGGACAAAAAGAGCGAGTTCCGTTTGAAATTGGCGCCGACGTTTTGCTAAAACACAGCCTTCCGGAAAAGTCTGAAATAATGATGAAACTTGGGAGACTTATTCGTGAAGCAAGAAGAAAAGCTGGCCTGACACAACAAGAACTTGCTATTCTGAGCGGAACATCCAGAACCTATATTTCGAGAATAGAAAACGAAAGATCAGATATTGAACTGGCAACTTTGAAAAAAATAATAGAAGTTGGACTCGGTCGACAATTGGAAATTAAAATAAAATAAAAGACCGACCCTAAAACCATGCGTATAAAACATAGGTAAAACAGTGGTTTCAACAGATGTTGCGGATACTTTTCAAGCCTGGTAGGGATTAACACAATCGCTGCGACAAAATACTTTAAGTTTCCCATCCTGAGTTCCTTGCCATCACAAAGGTCATGTCAATACAACCTTGCAACCCACACAACTAAAAAAGCCCCACCAATTATGGCGGGGCTTTTTTATGTTATCAGTTATTAGTATTTCTAGCTTCTTTTGGTAAATCGCTGGGTAGTCATTTTACCATCGGCAATAAACTGTATGATGTAGGTACCGTTGCTAAGGTCTTTCACATCCACGGTCAATATTTTGCCCATGCGGCTTACTTGAATTTCGCGTTGTTCCTGTCCTACCAAGTTAAACACCCGCACCTGCACATTGCTTTTTGGAGCGCTTTCAAATTCTATGTTCACATTTGATTTGGCAGGGTTTGGATAAAGTGTTACGCTCGCTTTAGGCATTTCTTTTATGCCGGTGCTCACATCCCACACAAATACCACGGTGTCGGCTTTGCTTGAGTCGGTGTTGTCCCAAACTTTCACGGTAAGCGAGCCTGTTCCTGCCACGTTGTTGGGCACTGCGCCTGCTTCCATTGGCATTGGGGTGCTTGCATCTATTGAGGCACCTACCTGGGTAAAACCTTTGGTCAGGTTAAAATAGCATTGGAAATTATCGCAAAGTGAGGCTTCCCATTCGGTAGGCATATCCATCTTTACCACCTTCCAAGAGAGGGTAAGACTTTGCTGCTCGGTGTAGGCGAAAGCTTTCATTTTATGGTCTTCTGCATCGGCTGTAAATGAGCCGCGAAGCGTATCGTCAGATATGGTGAAATTGTTTTGCGCTTTGAGCAGCCCAAGGCCTGAAAGCAATAAAAACAATGTTATGTAGAGTTTATTCATCTTATGTAAACTTTATGTGAAGGCAAATATATTCATTCATATTGGCTTAAAAGTGGTTTTGCCGCGGTGTCAGACTATTCATCAATCATTTTTGGAATTATTAACAGCTATGGATACAATAAATACCTTGCCCGCATACTTCGGAATGTGTCTAAATCGGCCTGCCACGAGGCTTCAATTTCAGCAATTGTTTTGCCCGCTATTATCTGTTTCCGCAAGGTAGATGTTCCGGCAAGTTTGTCAAAAAATGAAGTGAAAAACGACTCTCCCATGTTCAATTGGCTGTATGTACTTATCAGGTACGAAAGGTCAAACTGCCCCTGCGCTACATTTTCTTCGTGTTCCAACAGATGAAAATCCACCCCGTGACACAATTCATTTTCCCACTTTGGATGGTCGGCTATACCGGGTTTGTTTTCAGGGGTAAAAGTGTAAGTGCCCTGCAAAGCCGGGTGGCCATACACCTGAAATGGCTTGTCGGTACCGCGGCCCACACTCACCACCGTTCCTTCAAAAAAACAAAGCGATGGATATAAGTTCACGCTTAGGTCGTTCGGCAAATTGGGCGATGGCGCAATAGGCAGGCTATAGCTTTGGGTGTGGCTCCAGTTTTTCATAGGCACCACCTTCAATTGGCAGGTAATGCCGTTTTTGAGCCAGCCTTCGTCATTTATCATGTGGGCATATTCGCCTATGGTCATGCCGTGCAGCACCGGCACTTGGTGCATGCCTACAAATGATTGGTAACCCTCTTGCAACACAGGTCCATCTACTTGTGCGCCATGCGGATTGGGCCGGTCAAGCACCAGCACTTCCACCCCGCTTTCGGCGGCGGCTTCCATTACCAAATGCATGGTACTTATATAGGTATAAAAACGCGCTCCCACATCTTGTATGTCAAACACCACCACATCAAGCCCTTCCATTTGCGCAGCAGTAGGCTTGCGGTTGTCGCCATAAAGCGATACAATGGCAATACCTGTTTTTTCGTCAATACTACTACTCACATGCGCACCTGCTGAGTGGTTGCCACGAAAACCATGTTCGGGTGAAAAAATGCGACTTAGCTGCACCTTTTGTTCCACCAAAAAATCGACAAGGTGTTTTTTTGAAGGCAGTAAAACCGAAGTTTGGTTGGCCACTACGCCTACTTTTTTGCCTTGCAACATCGGCAAGTACACTTCAGGCTGGTCGGCGCCGGTTTTTACCTCGCTTACATTGTTTACCGATAAGCAAACAGAAGCAAGTAATATTGCCGCAAACTTTGCAAAAAGCACTTTGAATCTCAATCTATTTATAGCTCGACGCATAACTTTTAAATCAAACAGAAAGTTTTCGAAGTTAATAGTGCGCTTGGCAATTGCTGCCATTGCCCTAAGTGTGGCGGTGATGATTGTAACGGTGGCCGTGGTAGTTGGGTTTAAAAGTGAAATAGAACAGAAAATTACCGGTTTTAGCGCTCCCATACAAATAACAGGCGAATTCTTAAACACTTCATTTGAAAACAAACCCTTTGAAGACAATGAGTTAACACGTGAATCGATCAAGGCCTTTCCCTTTGTGGAGCATTTGCAACCCTTTGCCCTGAAACCTGCCATACTTAAAGCCAACGAAGATTTTGAAGGGGTGGTTTTGAAAGGAATAGACAGCAGTTACCGTGTTGATTTCTTTTCGAAATGTATGGTAAAAGGCAGGTTTATCCATTTCACGCCCGGCGAACAGTCGCGCGAGGTGGTGGTTTCGGCCCAAATTGCCAACAAACTGAACCTTGATACTGGCATGCAGGCCATGCTGTGGTTTGTGCAAGACCCTCCGGTAATTAAAAAAATAAAGGTGGTGGGTATTTACCAAACCGATATTGAAGAAATAGACAACTACTTTATACTGGCCGATATAGACATTGTGAAACAAGTAAGTGGCTGGAACGATAAGCAAATTGGTGGCTACGAAGTGCTATTGCGCAATTTTGACCTCGCCACCCTGCCCGACCAAAACAATGATATTCGCTTTTCGCTTGATGTGGATATGAACAGCATGTCAGTACTGAACCGCTACCCGCAGATATTTGATTGGCTGGGATTGCTCAATAAAAATGTGCAGATAATAATAATACTTATGACCGTGGTGGCTATTATAAATATGATAACTGCCCTGCTCATAATGATATTGGAACGCACCCAAATGATTGGCATTCTCAAATCAATGGGTTTTACCAATGGTGGGCTCATGCGAATTTTTGTATATAATGCGGCCTTTTTTATTGGCTATGGTTTGCTTATTGGCAATGTGCTGGGTATAGGACTTGTGTGGCTACAGGGGAATTACCATTTTTTCAGTCTGTCGGCAGAATATTATGTCACTTATGTGCCCGTGCGTTTCAATCTGTGGTATTTTCTGCTTATCGATATCGGCACCTTGTTGGTGTGTACCGCCGCCATGTTTTTACCGGCTTTGCTTACTTCCAAAATAGTTCCGGTTAAGGCACTCCGGTTCAATTGAATCTCTCAATAAATTGATCTCACAGAACTGCGAGCCGAAGGCTACTTAATATTATCTACACGATAAGTTTCTTTCTTGTGGTAGTAGTTTCTAATAGGCGAGTTGCGCGACATGAGTTCGCCGATAAAACCTGCCAAAAACATTTGCGCTCCGATAATAGCGGTGGTTAGCGCTACAAAAAACAATGGTTTTTCTGTAACATCCCTGGCCATGTGTTCTTTTATAATCCAGGCAAAATATATTTTTTCGCCAATGAGAGCAATGGTAATAACGCTACCTATAAAGAAGAAAATAGTGCCCAAAAGACCAAAAAAGTGCATGGGTTTTTTGCCAAACCTGCTCACAAAAGTGATGGACATAAGGTCAAGAAATCCATTGATAAAGCGTTCAAGACCAAATTTGGTGGTGCCGTATTTGCGGGCCCTGTGTTGCACCACTTTTTCGCCTATGCGTTTAAAACCCGCCCACTTGGCTATAACAGGTATGTAGCGGTGCATTTCGCCATATACCTCTATCGATTTTATTACATCGCGTTTGTAGGCTTTCAGGCCGCAGTTAAAATCATTGAGCTGAATGCCCGATACCCAACGGGTAACGCCATTATATAATTTGGTGGGAATGGTTTTGGTAATGGGATCAAACCGCTTTTGTTTCCAGCCGCTCACCAAATCATAATTGTCTTCAGTTATCATTCGGTACAGTTCAGGAATCTCATCGGGACTGTCTTGCAAGTCGGCATCCATGGTAATAACCACTTGCCCGCGGGCAGCAATAAAACCTTCGTGCAGCGCTGCAGACTTGCCATAGTTGCGCCTGAAACTAATGCCTCGCACATTTTCGTTGCTGTTGCCCAGCTCCTTTATTATCTGCCACGAGTTGTCGGTACTTCCGTCATTTATAAAAATGATTTCGTAGCTGAAGTTGTTGGCACGCATCACCCGTTCTATCCACTCGGTAAGCTCGGGCAGCGACTCCTCTTCGTTGAGCAAGGGAACAACTATACTTATTTGGGGCTCACTCTGTTGCACGCGGTTCTTTTTTAATGATGGCAGCCAAAATTAGTGCAAACACAAAATCGACCGCCAAAAAGGTTACGAATTTCTGTACGGCATTTGCCAGGCTAAAGTTGTAATGGCGGCGGCTTACTTCTTCCATATTTTCTTCAAAATCGCCCTCAGCATACTGAATCATCTTGCTCATTTCTCCCATTTGCTCTTTGGTTTTGGCTATTTGGTAGTCTTTTACCGCTAAATGAAAATCGGGGTTTATGACATTGAACACCAGCCACTCGGCCAATGCGGCGCCAATTTCTGAAAATACAAAAATGCTGAGTACTACGCCCATGGCTTGCTCGAACCTAATGTGGCCGCCGTTGCTGCGAAGCTTGACTGCACCTGCCATAAAGGCAATGGCAAGCATGAGCACCCACATAAACAGTTTGTAGCCAAACGACAAAAAAACAGGTACTCCGGCAAAGTAGCCAACGAGCATGAGAGCAAAATAGGCGGCAAAACCTACCAAGCCAAATTTTATCCTGACGTTGCTAAGCAAACCGGCCATGAGCGGATGATTTTATGTTGATTTTCCTGATGATCTTTTTTACTAATAGATGGCAGGAAAGCGCGCAGGATCAGTTTCGCGCATCATTTGGTAAACCGTGTCGAAAATATCCTCGGCATTGGGTTTTGAAAAATAATCGCCGTCTGTAGCGTAAGCGGGGCGGTGTTCATGAGCGCTCAGGCACACCGGTTGGCTATCCAAGTGGTAGTAGCCACCTTGCTTGTCGAGCACTTGTTGCATCATATAAGCGGTGGTGCCACCGGGCACGTCTTCGTCAAGAAACAATATGCGATTGGTTTTTTGCAAAGAGCCTAAAATAATGTGGTGCTTGTCGAAAGGCAACAAGGTTTGCACGTCAATAAGCTCGCATGATATGCCCACTTTGTTGAGTTCTTCAATGGCTTCTAGTGCAATAAATACACAAGGACCGTAGGTTACTATGGTGAGGTCTTTCCCTTCCACCATTATTTCAGGAATGCCGAGTGGCAGGGTTATTTCTTCAATATTTACCGGCAGTTTTTCTTTTGAGCGGTAGCCGTTCAGTCGTTCTACAATCAATCCCGGCTCGTCTGATTTGAGCAGGGTGTTGTACATGGCAGCGGCTTGGGTCATGTTGCGGGGCACACACACATGCATACCGCGGATGGCATTTATAATAGCCGCCATAGGTGAACCTGAGTGCCAAATACCTTCCAAACGGTGGCCCCGTGTACGCACAATGCAGGGCGCTTTTTGACCGCCTTTTGTGCGGTATTGCAAGGTAGCAAGGTCGTCGCTCATTATTTGCAGCGCATACAGCAGGTAGTCAAGGTATTGTATTTCAACAATGGGACGCAAACCACGCATGGCGGCTCCTATTCCTTGTCCTAAAATGGTGCATTCTCTAATGCCGGTGTCGGTAACGCGCAACTCGCCAAACTTGTCTTGCATACCGGCAAGGCCTTGGTTCACATCGCCAATTTTTCCTACATCTTCGCCAATGGCAAAAATTCGTGGATCACGTTCAAAGGCTTTTTCAAAAAAGTTGAGCAATACCTCGCGGCCATCCATCACCGGCGAATCGGCGTTGTAAACCGGTGGCACGGCTTCTACATTGCTTACCGCCTGTGCACTTGCCGAGTACAGCAAGCTGTTGTAGCGGTCGCTGTTCAATCGTTTTTGTGCTTCGAGCCAATCTAGAATGTGCTGACGCTCCTCGTTGTGCTTGCTTCGCGTGGCTACCAAGGTGCGGTGCAGCGCGTGGAAAATGGGTTTGCGACCTTCGTCGAGCGTGGTGCTCAGGTATTTTATAGCTTCAGCCACCTCAGGTGCCGCACTTTCCAGTGGCCGCATCATTTCAAGGGCTTGTTTTTTCTCTGCTTTTACCGGCGCATCAAATTCGGCAAATGCTTCTTTTTGCAAATTACGCACGTCTTTTTTGGCTTGTTCAAAAATGGCATCACATTCTTCAACAGTGGCATAGCCCGCGTTTACCAGCCAGTTTTTCATTTGGTTGATGCAGTCGTATTCGGTTTCCCACTCCAAACGTTCCTTGCTTTTGTAGCGCTCGTGCGAACCTGAAGTAGAGTGGCCTTGCGGCTGGGTTACTTCAACCACGTGCACTATGCTTGGAATGTGTTTTTCGCGGGTTTCCTTTATGGCTTTCCGGTAGGTATTTACCAAGGCCTCGTAGTCCCAGCCTTTCACGGTATATATGCGGTAGCCTTGTTGTTTTTCTTCGTTAAAGCCAAAGCCCGAAAGGCACTCGCCCACATTGTCTTTGGTCATTTGATATTTGTTGGGTACCGAAATGCCGTAGCCATCGTCCCAGATTGACATAAGCACCGGCACCATAAGTACACCACAAGCATTTATGGCTTCCCAAAACATGCCTTCGGCGGCACTTGCATTGCCTATGGTTCCAAAAGCCACCTCGTTTCCATTGATAGAAAACTGTTTGAATTCCTGCAAATTGGGGTTTTCGCGGTAGAGTTTTGAAGCGTAGGCAAGACCCACAAGGCGTGGCATTTGGCTACCTGTTGGCGACACATCGGCTGATGAGTTGTACTGCTCGGTAAGGTTTTTCCACTGGAAATTTTCGTCGAGACTTCTTGAGGCAAAGTGCCCGTTCATTTGCCTGCCGGCTGATGCGGGTTCTTTTTCTACATCCGTATCGGCATATAATTGGGCAAACCACTGTTTTACATTGCTTATGCCGGTTGCAAAAGCAAAAGTTTGGTCGCGGTAGTAGCCCGAGCGAAAGTCGCCCTTTTCAAAAACCTTGGCCATAGCAATTTGGGCAAGCTCCTTGCCGTCACCAAAAATGCCAAATTTGGCCTTTCCGGTAAGCACTTCTTTCCGCCCCAAAAGGCTGGCATGCCGGCTTTCGCAAGCCAACTTAAAATCGGCCAGAACTTCTTCTTTGCTGAATTTTTGTTTGCCAACACTCGGTTTTTTTGATGCTGCAAGGGTAGTCATATCGTTGATTTTATGATTTTTTTCCAGTGGTGCAAAGGTATTACTTAAAATGCTCAACCACTTTACTCTGTTACCATCTTTTAATTTAAATGTACCCTGCAGGTGCCAACGGGGTTAAACCGGCACCGAAATCGGATGAAAATCGGCTTGGAGCGGATGAACCGATTGGCTGAAATCAGCAGGCGGAAAACACATAAATTAGGCGGGTGCATTAACACCTGCATTCACATATTTTATATAACATTGTAAGCCAAAGCGAGCGTTTTAAAATCCCACCAAAATGAAATACATATTTACTCTTTTTGCTGTTGTCTTAGGGGCAACGTTGCATGGCCAATCTATTGAAAGACAAGTAGTAGGATGCAGCGGCGCACAATTGAGCAACGGCACGGTTCAGGTTTTTCAAACCCTGGGCGAAACATTTGTGAGCGCCTATACCGGTGGTTCGGTAGCAGTATATGAGGGTTTTGAACAAGCCTTTGACAAATACGTGAACGTGCCGCAACTGGGCGAGCAAAACAGCGTGCAAGTATATCCCAATCCGGTAAGAGATATACTGATAATTGACGCCACCTCAACCGTTTTTGACTATGTGAAAATTTACGACCTGCAAGGCAAACTGGTTTTTGAGCAAAAGCTCAGCGGAAACCCTGTGCTTCAACTTGCTTCATTGGGTCGCGGTGTTTACCAAGTGGTGCTCATTTCAAGCAACAACAATTCTATAGCTACACATCAAATTCAAAAAATTTAATCTAAAAGGAATGAAAAAGTTCTACAACCTGCTGTTCTTACTTTTATCAGTGGCAGTTGCCACGGCGCAAAGTCCATCAGCTATCAATTACCAGGCGGTTTTGCGCAATTCACAAGGCGAAATAATTAAAAATCAAAGCGTATCTATTAGGCTATCTGTACTTAAAGGCAGTGCTACAGGCGCAGCGGTTTACACCGAAACCCACTCTACCAGCACCAACGAATATGGTATGGTAAACCTGCAGTTGGGCAACGGAAGTACCAGCGGCAACTTTAAAAGCATTGACTGGGGTAGCAACGCGTATTACCTAAAAGTAGAGCTTGACGAAACCGGTGGCACCAGCTTCAAAAACCTGGGCACCTCGCAATTGGTAGCAGTGCCCTACGCCATGTATGCCAACAAAGCAGGCAGTGTAGCCAATGGCGACAAAGACTCAACCAACGAGTTGCAAACCATTAGCCGCAAAGGCCGCACCCTGAGCCTTTCGGGCAACAACAGCAAGGTAGATTTACGCAAAAACGGCGACAACGACTCGCTGAACGAAATACAATCGCTTTCGCTTAGCGGCAACCTGCTGAGCTTGTCGAAAAACGGTGGCAGCATAACCCTGCCAAGCGGTGGCGGCAGCTCTTATTGGACCAAAAGCGGCGACTCTATCTACTACGCCAAGTATGCCCGCGTGGGTACCACCATTCCCGGATTCGGTGCGCGATTGGCTATAGGCGCTACCAGCTCGGCCACCAATGCCTGGGGCATTTATTCGCTGGCCAAAAACGGTTCAGCAAGCAACTACGGCCTCAATGCTGAAGTAGCATCAAACAGCACCACATCAGAAAACAACGCCTCTGTACGCGGCTATGCCAATACCGAAAACGGAAATGCCACCACTTTCAGAGGCTTACTTGATGGTAAAAACGGCGGTTTTGGAACCATTATAAATACCAACACCAACGCCTTTAATGTGAGCTATTACGCACGTAGCTTCTCAGGCACTTCATCCAGCAACACTTCGGTACAATACGGCGCCGACCTGACTGCCATTGGACAAGGTACCGGCAACCACTACGGAATTCGCGGTACAGCAGCCGGCTACGGCACATCAACCGGTGAAAATATTGGCGGTGTATTTCGTGCATTTGGACGTAAAAAAGTTTGGGGTATTGGCACTTTTGGCCTTACCTACAGCACCAACAACTTTAACGTGGGCACCTATGCAGCAAGTTTGGGTAGCGGCACACGCGATAGTGTAAACTATGGTTTGGTAGCCTCGGCAAGCAATGCCGACACCAACTATGCCGCTTATCTTTTGGGCAACGTAAGCTATACCGGCACACTCACCGGCCCTTCTGATGCAAGGTTTAAATCAGACGTAAACTCTATGCAAAACCTGGGAGCACTTGACAAAATAATGATGCTGCGCCCGGTAACATATAATTACAAAACCGAAGAATACAACTTTATGAACCTACCTGCGGGTTCGCAATTTGGTTTCATAGCGCAGGAATTGCATCAGGTATTTCCTGAGTTGGTAACTACACAAATGGCACCGGTTTTTAAACACAACCTCAAAAATCCGATGGACATCAATTCAGGTTCGGGTTTGATTTCGGGATCGCACTTCAGGTACCAAGGTGTAAATTATATAGGATTGATACCTGTGCTGACCCAAGCCATGCAAGAGCAACAACAGACCATACAAAAACAAACCGATGAAGTACAGGAGCTGAAAAATGAAATGGAAGCGCTGAAAAAGCAGAATGAAGAACTGAAAGCCCTGTTGCAAAAACTAATAGACCAACAGAACTAACGATAGAATAAGCGTACCCGCATTGAACAAAAAAGCCACCAATATTGGTGGCTTTTTTTATGATTAAAAATGGAATACTAATTGGTTTGCAATACAGGAACTATTTAAAAAAGATTCTTCAAAACACAGATTGACCTTATTTTTGCCGCTCGTTTGTGCTGTCCCTATACCCGCCCGATTCAATTGCTTCGAGCTTATCGCTCTACACAATTCAATCATTCGGGCAGGGTTCAACCGGATAGAATAAGGCTAAAT
>WGNN01000133.1 GCA_016124515.1 bacterium | reverse complement strand
TCCCATTTTGCAAATAGTCAAGGAACAATTCATTGGTAAGGTCGTAAATATGTGGACTGTTGCCGCCGAAGTTGGTCATTTCAAGGTTACGGTCACTATTGTCAGCATCTATATCAAAAATGGCCGATTTGCCATTGCAAACCCTCAGGTTAGCCTTATACGAAATGTTTACCTGACAAAGTGTAAACTGCCCTTTGAAGCCTTTTGGATTACCTTGATAATTTCTATTGTGCTCTACTTTAAACTCAAATTTCCCATTGTTTAAATAGCTGTTGTCAAAAGTGAAATCCAAATCTTTTCTTTCATAGCCAAAGAAGTACTCAATTCCCAATGTTTTCCATCCTCCACTGTTATATTCTACCCACACATTTTGGTTGTATCCATCATGATTCAAAGCGTCGGCTATACGGCTGTTGGTGCCTACAACGGTTGCTTTAAAATGTGCTGATATACCGCTTGGCAAGTCAGTTAAGTCAGGTGATCCGCCCGCATAGTAGCCTCCGTCAATATTATTGCTGTACCAACCGTCGCCGGCTCCTAAATCGGGCAAAAACAAGGTTACATACTCACGCTGGCCCAGTTGGTAAACTTCTTTGTAATAAAAAAAATGCTCTTTATTGTGGCTTGCTACTTTGCTTAGTCCATTTACGTTGGTATTTGAATATGGTTTGTATCGAAGACCTTTTTTTGCACCTGCCATTAGGTAGTAATAAGCCGTATCTACATATTGCGAATACCCTGGTGCCGTTTGATTTTCAAGCTTTTCATAAAGTTCTTCATCTAAATCGCCCCGTGGAGACTTGCCGTAGAATTCTATGTAAGTTGCCGTTACATTAATGGGGATTTCTGTGCCGTTTTCAAAAAGTTGGTAGTTGTCATTTAATATCGTTTCGGTAGGCATTCCCGCATTTTTCAGGTCACTTTTCAAAATGCGGTACACACCATCTTGTGCCACAGGCACCCTGTAGTAGGTCTGAGTATAGTCTATCCAGACTTCAGGGTCTCCGCCTTGTCCAAAAACGAGAGCCGGCAAGCCCAAAAATGTGCACATAAAAATAGCCAAATACTTCATAATAGTGCTTTTCTACAGTTGGGCGAATTTAATAAAAACATGAAGCCTACCGTTTGCAAATCCCCTTCCAATGTGCGTAATTCATCGAATTTAAGAATTGCAAACTCAATGCTGTAAAACAGGGCCTATGGCTATATTTGCGCCAAATATTTTGAGACTCCTAATTTATGAGCTTGCCATCTTACGTTGCAAATGCTGAAGGGCAATATATCGATTCACTTTACCAAGCCTATATATCAAACCCCGAGAGTGTTGATGACTCATGGGCCAGGTTTTTTGAGGGATTTGAATTTGCGCTTTCACAAAACGGCACGAGCAAATCTGTTGCTCCCGACATGGTGCTGAAAGAACTGCGCGTGTACAGCCTAATTGAAGGTTATAGAAAACGCGGTCACCTTTTATCGACTACCAATCCCATTAGAAAAAGACGCGACCGGCACGCCAAGCTTGAACTCGCCGACAAGAATCTTTCTGAAGATGACTTGAACACCCCTTTTACTGCGGGAAAAGCCATTGATATGGAAGGAGCTACATTGGCCCAAATAGTTGACCGTCTTCAAAAGCTTTACGTTGGCAATATGGGTATCGAGTATAAACACATCCGCGAAGCCGATGAAATGGAGTGGGTACGCCAAAAATTTGAGTCAAGAGATGTGGAGTACGGTTTTTCTATCGACAAGAAAAAGCGAATTCTTGATAAACTGAACCAAGCGGTAGTTTTTGAAAAATTCCTTGGTACCAAATACGTTGGTCAAAAGCGATTTTCTCTCGAAGGTGGCGAAAACACCATTACCGCACTCGATGCAGCAATTGCAATGGCAGGCGAAATGGGTATGCACGAAGCCGTTATTGGCATGGCCCACCGCGGAAGACTCAATGTATTAGCCAATATTCTTGGGAAAACATACGAATACATCTTCGGCGAGTTTGAAGGAAATATATCAATAGAAACCCCCATGGGCGATGGTGATGTAAAATACCACTTGGGTTTCAATTCAATAATAAAAACTCCCAGCGGCAATGAATTGAATTTACATCTCACTCCCAATCCATCGCACCTTGAGGCGGTAAACCCTGTAGTACTGGGTTATTGCCGCGCCAAACAAGATGCGCTGCACGACAGCAACCCCGATAAAGTGCTGCCTATCTTACTGCATGGCGATAGCGCCGTTGCAGGACAGGGCGTGGTGTATGAAATTGTACAGATGTCCCAACTTTCGGGTTATAAAACCGGCGGAACTATTCACTTCATTACCAACAATCAAGTAGGTTTTACCACCAATTTTGAAGATGCACGTTCATCAACATACAGTTCATCTATAGGCAAAATTGTAAACGCTCCTGTATTGCACGTGAATGGCGACGATGCCGAAGCAGTAGTTTACGCTATGGAATTTGCCGTTGAATACCGCCAAAAATTTCATAAAGATGTGTGGATAGACATGGTGTGCTACCGCCGACATGGACACAACGAATCTGACGAACCGCGTTTTACCCAGCCTTCCTTTTATGCACTCATCGCCAAACATCCCGATCCGCGCGAAGTTTATAGCAACTTTTTGATTAGCCGCGGCCAAATTGAAGCCAAGCTTGCCAAGGAAATGGAAGATGCATTCAAACAATTGTTGCAGGACAGGCTCAACGATGTAAAACAAAAATCTATTCCATACACGCCACAACCCCTTGAAAAAGAGTGGTACAAGCTCATGCAGGGCAATGATGGAAGAATGAACAAGGTGGATACTGCGGTTAGCAGAGAAAACCTGGACAAAGTGATCAAAGCCTTGGTGAAATATCCTAAGGAAATTGATCCTATTTCAAAAGTGAAAAAGCTTTTGAAAGACCGAAAAGAGCGCTACGAAAACGACAACTTAGATTGGGGCCTCGGCGAAATGCTGGCCTACGGTACTTTGTTGCTTGATGGTTTTAATGTGCGTATTTCAGGTCAGGATGTGGTGCGAGGAACCTTCTCACACCGACATGCTTGCTTATTTGATCAAAAAACAGAGAAACCGTACAACAGTCTCAACTTTATTGAAGACAACCAACCGGGCGCACTTAAAATATACAATTCGCATCTATCAGAATTTGGTGTGTTGGGTTTTGAGTACGGCTATTCTATGGTAAGTCCATTTAATTTGGTAATATGGGAAGCACAATTCGGCGATTTTGCCAACGGTGCGCAGGTTATGATTGATCAGTTCATCACCTCAGCCGAATCAAAATGGCAACGCATGTCGTGCTTGGTTATGTTGCTGCCACATGGCTACGAAGGCGAAGGACCTGAGCACAGCAACGCCCGCCCCGAAAGGTACTTGCAACTTGCCGCAGAAAACAATATCATAGTGGCCAATGTCACCAGTCCGGGCAATTATTTCCACCTGCTGAGGCGACAAATGATTTGGAATTTCAGAAAACCGTTGGTCGTGTTTACACCTAAATCACTGTTGCGTCATCCGCGCGCGGTTTCCGCAGTTTCAGAGTTGGAGTCAGGTCATTTTCAGGAGCTAATTCACCAGCCGGCCAAAAAAGCCGATGCCGTGAAAAGGGTATTGTTTTGCTCAGGAAAAATTTACTACGAATTGCTCGAAAAGAAGGAAAACGACAAACGCGATGATGTGGTAATAGTACGCATTGAGCAATTGTACCCGTATCCTGAAGAAGAAGTGGAAGAAGTGTTTGACATGTACAAAAACGCCGATTTTATGTGGGTGCAGGAAGAACCTAAAAATATGGGCGCATGGACCTTTTTGCTGCGATACGATGTTAACCTTCGCATGAAACTTATCTCGCGAAAAGCAAGCGCATCACCTGCCACAGGTTTCAAGAAAATACACTTTAAAGAGCAAGCCGAAATCATTAATAAAGCATTTGAAATTTAAACCATGTCACTAGAAGTAAAAATACCAAACGTTGGTGAGTCAGTTACTGAGGTAACCTTGGCCCAATGGCTCGTAGAGGATGGCGATTTTGTAGAAATGGACCAGCCTATCTGCGAGTTGGAAACAGATAAAGCATCGCAAGAACTCTTTGCCGAAGCGGCAGGCAAAATATCACTCATTGCCAGCGAAGGCGATGACTTGGGAATAGGCGCCGTACTTGCCAGCATTGATACCGATGCAAAAGGCGAGTCAAAAACCGAAAGCAAAGACACCGATAAAACCGAGAAAGCTTCAAAAACCGACGGAGAAAAAGCTCAGTCTGCCGAAACGCATTCTACAAATGCCGACCAATCTTCATTTGCCAGCGGACATCCAAGCCCGGCAGCTGAAAAAGTGCTGGCCGAAAAAGGTATTGAAACCAACCAGGTAAAAGGTACCGGCGTGGCAGGCAGAATAACCAAAGCCGATGCCATGGCAGCCTCAAAACCTGTGGTAAAAACCCCTGTTACCGAATCAATGGAACACAGGGTAGAAGAAGGTCACAGGGCCGAGCAACGTACCAAAATGTCGCGCCTGCGCCAAACCATTGCCAAAAAGCTGGTAGAGGTAAAAAATACTACCGCCATGCTTACCACTTTCAACGAAATCGACATGGGCAATGTGATGGATTTGCGCAAGAAGTACAAGGAGCTTTTTAAAGAAAAACACGATGTTGGTTTGGGTTTCATGTCGTTTTTCACCAAAGCTGTTACCCTTGCACTTCAAGAGTTTCCCAGTGTAAATGGCAAAATAGCAGGCGACGAAATAATCACTTACAATTATTGCGACATAGGAATAGCGGTTTCAACCGACCGTGGTTTGGTGGTACCGGTTATTCGCGATGCACAAACCATGAACCTGGCGCAAATTGAAAAGGCGGTGATGAATTATGCCTTGAAAGCCCGCGATAACAAAATAAGCATTGAAGATATGCAAGGCGGCACTTTCTCGCTTACCAATGGTGGTGTATTTGGCTCAATGATGTCAACTCCAATCATCAATGGCGATCAATCTGCTATTTTGGGTATGCACAATATAGTACAGCGCCCAATGGTAGTAAATGGCGAAATAAAAATCAGGCCGGTTATGTATGTAGCCCTTTCATACGACCACCGAATAATTGATGGAAAAGAATCTGTAAGCTTCTTGTACAGGGTAAAAGAATTGATTGAAGATCCCGCAAGATTGCTTCTTGAAGTTTAATAAATAGTGTAATGAATTCATACGACGTAATAGTAATAGGTTCGGGCCCCGGCGGATATGTGGCAGCCATTCGTTGTGCACAGCTCGGTATGAAAACCGCAATCGTTGAAAAAAACAACACCCTCGGCGGCACTTGCCTCAATGTGGGTTGCATCCCGTCAAAAGCCCTGCTCGATTCATCGGAGCATTACCACAACGCCAACCACACCTTCAAAACACATGGCATTGAGCTTAGCAATTTGAGTGTGAACATGAAATAAATGATAGACCGTAAAAATGACGTGGTCAAGAAAACCACCGACGGCATATCATTTCTCATGAAAAAGAACAAAATTGACGTTTACGAAGGTTTTGGTTCCTTTATTGACAAAAACACCGTAAAGGTTTCGGGCGAAAAGTCAACTGAACTGCAGACCAAAAATGTAATTATAGCCACCGGATCAGATGTGGCCTCGCTACCTTTTATTAACATTGATGGCAAACGCATCATTTCATCAACTGAAGCACTTGAAATAACTGAATTGCCCAAGAGCATGGTGGTAATTGGTGGTGGTATTATTGGTTGCGAATTGGGTTCGGTATATGCGCGATTGGGCACCAAAGTAACCGTGGTTGAATACCTGCCCCGCATTGTGCCCGGTATGGATGGCGATATTGGAAAAGATTTGCTCAAGTCGCTCAAAAAACTGGGTATAGAATTCCATTTGGGCAGTAAGGTAAAAGAAGTGACCAACAACGGTAAGAGCGTAACCGTGAAAGCCGATGATAAAAAAGGAGAGGAGGTAAGTTTTGAAGCCGACTACTGCCTGGTTTCGGTTGGACGAAAACCCTATACCGATGGTCTTGGCCTTGATAAAATCGGTATCAAAACCGATGACCGCGGACGCATACCTGTGGATGAACACTTGATGACTTCTGTGTCAGGAATTTACGCCATAGGCGACGTGATAAAAGGGGCAATGTTGGCTCACAAAGCTGAAGAAGAAGGCGTTTTTGTGGCCGAAACACTTGCCGGTCAGAAGCCGCATGTCAACTACCTGCTCATTCCAAGTGTGGTATATACCTGGCCCGAAGGTGCCGGCGTTGGATACACCGAAGAGCAATTGAAGGAAAAAGGAGTGAAGTACAAAAAAGGTTCATTCCCCTTTAAAGCCAGCGGACGTGCACGCGCAAGTATGGATGAAGAAGGTTTTGTGAAAGTATTGGCCGATGCCGATACCGACGAAATATTGGGTGTGCACATGTTGGGCCCTCGTTGTGCCGACATGATAGCCGAAGCGGTAGTGGCCATGGAATACAGAGCCTCAGCCGAAGATGTAGCCCGTATGTCGCATGCGCATCCCACTTTTACCGAAAGTATGAAAGAAGCCTGCCTGGCAGCAACCGAAAACAGACCCATTCACATTTAAAATCAATACATTATGAAGCTAGTTTATTATGCAATAGCAGCCACCTTCTTGTTTGTTTCATGCAAAGACAATAGCTCTGCCGAACACCACGATATGGACGAAAGCCATGAAATGGCCGAGGCGGAAGAAGCACATGAACACGATATGAATCATGAGGAAGAAGGCGAAGAAGAAATTGCCATTGCCAATGAAAATGGTTTTTACGGCGAAGAATTCAATGTAGATGGCACCATCACATTCGAAGAAGCTTTGACACAACTTGGCGACAACGATTCACTTGTTGTAAAACTATCAGGTCCTGTAAACCAGGTTTGTCAGGTAAAAGGCTGCTGGATGACCATTGGCAATAATGATAAAACCATGCGTGTTCGTTTTAAAGATTATGACTTTTTTGTGCCAAAAGACTGTGCCGGCAAAACCGCAAGGATCAATGGCGTTATGAAAAAGGAAATCGTATCAATAGACGAACAGAAACACTATCTGGCCGATGCCAATGCCACACAAGAAGAAATTGACGCGATAACCGAGCCGAAGGAAAAATTGACCTTCCTGGCTTCAGGCGTTAAGCTCCAATAAAAGCCAAAAGTGCAATTAGCAATAAAAAAAGGCCCGAATTCGGGCCTTTTTTATTTTTTCCTTTTGTAAAAGGTTAGGTAATATTCACTGGGTGTGCTTCCCCAGGTGGGCAGAATTCTATTTTTCCCGGTATAGCTCAACTCTCGAAAAGAAATGAATGAAATGTGGTAGTCATTCAATTCGTTATTTGTCGATTCACATGTCCACACTTGCTGATTGCTCCATGATCCTACTTTAATATTGCGAGCCCCTGTGAGCGGCGCAAATTGTTTGCTGATGCACATGATGTGGTAAGTATATTTCTTACTGTATTTTACTTCTATCACTACCTTGTCAATTTCATCGCTGTGGTAGTCATACAATTTCTGAAATCCTTCCTTCTTCATTGCTTTAATCATGGCATTGTGTACGTCTTCCAGTTTATTGTCGGTCGATGTGCTAAACCCTGCTAGTAGTGTATAGCTCAAGAATGACAGAACTATGCCTGCCAGTCTCACAACCTGTTTGCTTGATTTTGTTGGATATGTTAATGTAAGGTGTATTGTTTTCATAATTAATCAGTTGAGTTACGGCCAATATAGGTAATTCTATTGAATAGGTTGAAGTTAAGCAAAGTGGTAAGGGCGGGTTCGATAGGTTACTTAAACACTTTCAGAGTATAATTTTAACCCTGCGGTCAAACTTAGTCCAAGGCATTCCTGTTATTTGCGCCTATGAAAAAAATATTGCTCGCTACAACCTTGGTGTTGCTGCTCTTGCGGCCAACCACCGTGCATTGCTGGGGCTTTTTTGCACATAAGCGAATCAATAGAATTGCCGTGTTTACGCTTCCTAAGGAGATGTTCAGGTTCTATAAAACCTACATCGACTACATAACCGAGCATGCCGTTGATCCTGATAAAAGACGCTATGCGGTAAAAGATGAGGCTCCCCGCCACTACATAGACATTGACCACTACGGTGAAAACCCTTTTGAAGTGATGCCGAGGTTCTGGGATTCAGCAGTAACCAAATATACCGAAGATACGCTGCAAGCCTATGGCATTGTTCCCTGGCATGTAAATAAGGTTTATTACTGGCTTGTAAGTGCTTTTAAGAATAAAGACCGCGACCAAATCCTGCGTCTTTCTGCAGAAATTGGACACTACATTGCCGACGCGCATGTGCCTTTGCATACCACCGAAAACTACAACGGACAAATGACCGGACAGAAGGGGATACACGGATTTTGGGAGTCGCGCCTGCCTGAGCTTTATGCCGATGGGTACAATTACTTTTTGCCAAAAGCCAAATTTATTCAACATCCACTCACTCGAATTTGGACTGCGGTGGAGCAAAGTCATGCGGCACTTGATTCGGTGCTTGACTTTGAACGCGAACTGACCGAAGAATTTGGCGATAATGGAAAATATGCCTACGAAGAACGTGGGGTAACCTTGGTGCGTACCTACAGCCGGGAGTTTAGCAAAGCCTACCACGAAAGATTGAGTGGAATGGTGGAGCGACGAATGCGCAAAGCCATGTTGTGTATTGGTAGCTTTTGGTACAGCGCATGGATTGAAGCAGGCCAACCTAACCTTGACGATTTGGTAAACCCAGATGCATCGCGCGAATATTTGAGAAAAATTGATGAAGAAAAGCGCACATGGAAGCGTGGCAAATGGCTGGGCCGCCCCGAAGGTGACGAAGAAGGCGAAGAATAAAAAAAGCCGCTACAAACTGTAGCGGCTTTTTTATAAGTTAAACAGCGAGTCTTAAAGACTCGAAGAAGGCTATTGTTTTATCAATCTATCCTGTTTTACCACATTGCCATTCAAATCGCTGAACCTGATGACGTATGTGCCGTGGGCAAGGCTGCTCAAATCTAATTGGTTGGCAATTCCTGAGTTTCCGGTAAATACTCTTTTTCCGAAAACATCAAAAATTTCCACGTTCAGGGCTCCTTTGCTCACTATTGCCAGGTTTTGCGAAACGGGATTGGGATACCAATTGATATCCGCCTTTGCTGGTATAATATTCACCGCCTTTATAGTAGAATAGCTGTATTTTCCGTCAAAGTCAATTTGTTTAAGGCGGTAGTAAGCCAGCGCAATTCCGGCAGGTAGGTTATTGTCGGTATATTGGTAGTTAATGTTGTTGATGCTGTTTCCTGCTCCTTTCACAAATCCAATGGTTTCAAATGTGTGCCCATCCATACTGCGCTGCACTTCAAATCCATCATTGTTTTCTTCGGTAGATGTGGTCCAATTCAAGGTAGAAAAGCCATTGGAAAAATGCGTTTCGAAGGAACGCAAACTCACGGGCAACATGGTATTAGTCGTGGCGTTATTATCAAATGTTCCTGGATTTTCGGTACCGTTATTGGAATTGTAAATAGTTGAATAACCAGCGTCTATGGTAATAGTTCCGGTGTTAGCACTTGTTGTACCAGACGCTAGACCTACTGTAATTGTGGCAATTTTTTGGTAGCTGGTAGTTACTGCAAACAAGGTGGCACCATTGTCACCCTTTAGCATTAAATCAACATAACCGGTTCCATCACCCACATCAACTATGTTGTTGCTTTCAGTGTAGTTACTTGAAATTGAGCTAACCCAAGTGACACCGGTAAAAGCCATGTCGCCTGCTGAAGTCAGCGCAGAGTTGTAGCTGCTTCCAATATAAATGTCTATTACTGTTGTCTGTTGGTTTCGGCTTAAATAAGAAGTGCCTAGAGTGAATGACGATCCTGTGGTTGCAGCAATTTCGACATCAAATGTCATGGTACTTCCTGATATAGAAACATTGCTGGTTTTTAAAAGTACATCGGCTTTTGCGTTAACCACTGCAAGTACAGCAGTGATTGCGAGAAGAGTGTGCCTAATCATGTTTGTAAAATTTCCTGTGTTATCGACCACAAAAATCTGAGAAATCACAATTTCGTAAAATGACTTTCGTCGTTTTTTAACCTGCCATTGGTGAATAACTTTTTTACCTTGTTTAATGAATTTGTGCCGAAAAAGCGTTTTGTGTTTCTGAAATTTAACCATACTTTTGCGCTCCATTTTTCAGGAAGTATATAAACCATGAAACGTACATACCAACCCTCAAACAGAAAGAGAAAGAACAAACACGGTTTTCGTGAGAGAATGAGCACCAAAGGTGGAAGAGCTGTTTTGGCTGCCAGAAGAAAAAAAGGTAGAAAGAGACTTACCGTATCTTCTGAGCTTAAACATAAAGTATAAATTTTGACCGGGCGCTACTCTTTTCAGCGCTCAGTGAAGCTTAAAAGCGCCAAGGATTTTGAAGCGCTTTTTCAAAAAATGCCTGTTGATAATTTTATCAACAGGCATTTTTTGCAGGTACGCTACCTCCTTACTCCACACAACGAATACCACTTTAAAGTGGGTTTCACCGTAAGTAAAAGGTTGTTTAAACGGGCTGTTCACCGCAATTTCTTAAAACGACGCTTGCGCGAAGCGGTTCGTCTGAACCAAGCGCTCATCCCACCCTGCACAGGTCTGCATTTTGTAGTGGTTTACCGCAGCAAAAAATTGGAAAGTTTTGAGCACATCAATGAAACAATGAAAGAGTTGTTAGTTTCGTTAAGCCAAAAGCTCAACCAAAATTCACCGCAACCGTAAATCACCTGCTTTCTAGTATGAAAAAATCTCGCCTTACTTTAGCTACTGTTCTGTTTCTTGCCACTGCACTGCTTATTGGTGCCACAGGTAGCGGCTACTTCGAAATCTCTAAAAACCTTGACATCTTCATTACACTCTACAAAAAAGTGGATGAATTGTATGTTGACGAATTGGACCACTCGCGCATTATGCGCAAGGGAATAGACGCTATGTTGGCGGAACTTGACCCCTACACGGTTTATTATTCTGAGTCAGAAGTCGAAGATTTCAATTTTCAGCGAACCGGAACTTATGCCGGTATTGGTACGCGTATCATGAAATTTGGCGACGACCTTGTGGTTACTGAAGTTTATGAGGATGCCCCCGCGCTGGAAGCTGGTTTGCAAATTGGCGACATTCTACTGGCTATTGATGGCAAATCGGTGCTTGGCAAATCGGTGAGCGACATGAGCGAAATACTGAAAGGCGAAGAAAATACCGTGGCAAACCTGCGCATCAAACGCAACGGTGCCGAAATGGATTTGCCAATAAAACGCGCCGAAGTGAAAATTGACAATGTGAGTTACTTTGGAATGGTAACCGAAGATATTGGCTATGTGAAGTTCGAAAACTTCAGAATGGATGCGGCTTTGGAAGTAAAAGAAAAAATGGAGGAGCTTAAAGACCGTGGCATGAAAAAATTCATCCTTGACATGCGCGGAAATCCCGGCGGTTTGCTCAAAGAGGCGGTAGATATTGTGAACCTATTTGTTGACGCCAACCATTTGGTAGTAAGCACCAAGGGGAAAAATCCTGACCACTCGCGCGACTACAATACCTACAAAAAAGTGTATGATGATGAAATACCTCTGGTGGTACTCATTGATGGCGGTTCAGCTTCGGCAAGCGAAATAGTAAGTGGCTCTATACAAGACTATGACCGTGGCGTGGTTATTGGCCGAAACTCATACGGAAAAGGCCTGGTGCAGATTACCCAACCACTCAGCTACAATGCACAACTTAAAGTTACCACCTCAAAATACTATACCGCGAGTGGCAGGTGTATTCAACGCCTCGATTATGCCTTGCGCGACGAAGATGGCAATGTGCCCGAAGTACCTGACTCGCTCATCAAGGAATTCAAAACCAAAAATGGACGACCGGTATTTGACGGCGAAGGAATAAGCCCCGATTTGGAAGTGGCTAAAACAAGCACCACGCCTTATACACGAGCATTAACCAATGAACACTTGGTTTTTTACTTTGCTCACAACTACCTGAAAAACCATAGCGAAATAGCCTCGCCAAACAAATTTGTGGTTGACGATAATCTATTGAATGAGTTTAAGCAATACGTGCAAACCCAATCGTTTAACTACAAAACCAAGACTGAGAAAAAACTTGACCACCTGATGGAAAACCTTGAAGCAGGTGCCGATTCTATGCAGGTTTTAGCCAAATTCAATGAGCTTACGGCTTTTTTAAACGAGTTGAAAGCCAATGATTTTACCAATGATTCTGAAAAAATAAGGGAAATGTTGCGACTTGAGATTGTGGCCCAACGCTATTTTAGAAAAGGGCGCGCACAAGCTGCACTTACCAACGACAATGATGTTGCCCGGGCAGTTGAAGTGCTAAATAACCCAACTGAGTACCATAGAATTTTAATGCCCCAATAGTTGATTTATTTTTATCTCATACTCGCAGGTTTAATTGGTGGGTTCATAGCAGGCTTGTTGGGTGTGGGGGGCGGCCTCATTTTCGTATTCGTTCTTAGCATTTACTTCAAGAAACTTGGTATTGATCCTATTGAAATGCCTCGTTTCCTTATTTCTAACTCCATTTTTGCTACTTTTTTTGCGGGTCTTAGCAGTAGTATCAAAAACTACAAAGCGGGTAATTTTTATTTCAGGGAAGTTATTTCATGCGCCATTCCCGGCGTGGTGGCAACCCTTATTTTATCATTTCTCATCACCAATTTTTCGTGGTACAGCAAAAAGCAATTCACCATATTTTTTGTGGTTCTAATTGGTTTTTTTCTCTACAAGCTTTTAGCCAAGCGCAAAAACGAAGACCGGCCCATCAATGTGCAGGTGAGTTATAAGAAATTGGGTTTAATTGGTTTTTTGTCGGGCATCGTGAGTGCACTTTCGGGCTTGGGTGGTGGAGTGGTTATGATTCCGCTCATGACCGAATTACTCAAAATTCCCATTAAAAAAGCGGCGTCAATCTCATTGGGTGTTATTCCATTTTTTGCCTTTGCCATGTCGCTTTTCTATGGATTCACGTTTACGCCATCCATTGATTTGCCTCACTCCGGTGGATATTTGGTTTTTCATGCCGCGCTGCCATTGGCCATAGGCGTAGTGGCGGCGGCTCCATTTGGTGTTCGCGTAGCCAAGCTCCTGCCTTCCACTTTGATAAAAGTCATGTTCGCTACCTTGCTGGCCATAGTAGCTTTGAAAATGTTATTCGATTACTTTAGTTAAAATGAAATCAGCAACCCTCTTATTTGGGGCACTCATCTTTGCCTTCTCCACTCTTTTTGCTCAAAATCCGGCCAAAATTGAGAAACAATTGAAAAAGGACATTTCCTTTTTGGCAAGCGACAAATTGGAAGGAAGACTGGCGGGTTCAGAAAATGAGATAAAAGCCGCAGAATACATCAAAGGCCGCTTTGAAAAAATCGGACTCAAACCCGATCCATTCAGCACCAAGTACTACGATTATTTCACCTTTTCGCCACCTATAAAACTTGCCGACGAAGGCAATTCTTTGGTAGTAGAAAACATAGGTTTAGCGTTGGACAATAGCTACTATCCTGTGGCGCTTTCGGGCAATGGAAGTGCCGAGGGAACTGTACTCGATATTTCTTTTGGAATTGTAGCTCCTGAGTTGGGGCACAACGATTTGGAAGGTAAAGTCTTAACCGGAAAAGTGGTTTTGCTCAATCTGGGTTCGCCTGATGGCATACACCCGCACTCCCGCTATCTCAAATACCACAATTGGCGCGAACGACTGGAGTTTATTGCTAAACAAGCACCGGCAGCCATTATTGCTTACAATTGTGCCGACGATATTTCGGTTAAAGGTCTCAGGGCTTTCAACAACCTGAAGCAAATGGAATTGCCCATAGTTTATGTGACCGAAGTGAGTACTGCTAAAGACTTGGCTGACAAAAAAGTAAACCTTTCTGTGCAGCTTATTCACGAAACCAAAACCGGAAGAAATGTGGTGGGCTATTTAGACAACGGCGCCAACCAAACCGTGGTAATTGGTGCGCACTACGACCACTTGGGCTATGGCGAGTATGGCAACTCGCTTTATACTGGCGAGCCGGCCATACACAACGGCGCCGATGACAATGCCAGCGGTGTAGCGCTTATGCTGAGTTTGGCCGAAAAAATTGTAAGCAACAAAAACAACCTGCGCTACAACTACTTGTTTCTTGCTTTTAGTGCTGAAGAATTGGGTTTGCTTGGCTCAAAGGCTTTTGTAAATGCCGGTGTGTTTAAAAAATTTCGTCCGGTGTATATGCTCAATTTTGATATGGTGGGCCGCTTGAATAGCGAAAACGATTTGGGCGTGTATGGCAATGGAACCTCGCAAGTGTGGAATGGAATGTTGCAAACCATCGATTCGGCTGATTTTAAAATAAGTAGAAATCCATCGGGCATGGGTTCTTCTGACCACACAAGCTTTTATCTTTCTGAAGTGCCTTGCCTGCACCTGTTTACGGGCTCGCATGCCGACTACCACAAGCCAAGTGATGATGAAGACAAGATAAACTATGGTGGTATGCTGAAGGTGCTCGACTATGCTTACCAAATTGTGCTTGCCGCCGACAAGATGGATGATGTGCCTTACAGAAAAACCAAAAGTGGCAGCAGCCGGAAAGCACCGAGTTTCAAGGTTACCTTGGGTATTATCCCTGATTATTTTGGCGATGCAAAGGGCTTGAAAATAGATGGTGTAAGTGCCGGAAAACCAGCCGAAAAGGCAGGACTTATGAAAGGGGATATTATTGTGAAACTTGGCGATACAGAAGTAAAAGACATGATGACTTATATGAATGCACTTGGCGCTTTTGACAAAGGCGATAAAACCACCGTGGAAGTGCTGCGAAACGGGGAGTTGCTCAAGATGGAAATCAACTTTTAGTGGAAGGCTACATTCTCAATATAGAAACGGCAACTTACAGCGGTAGTCTCAGCCTTGGTAAAAACGGCGAGCCTATAGCCGTTACACATTTTGCCGAAGGCGAAAAACACATAAAAAGTATGGCCCCGGCGGTAAGTGCACTTCTGCACAATGAAAAACTGAAAGTAGCCGATTTAGCAGCAGTAGCCATTAGTTCAGGGCCGGGCTCATACACCGGTTTGCGCATAGCTACTTCATTTGCCAAAGGCATCTGCACGGCACTCAATATCCCTTTAATTGCTGTGCCCACGCTCGATATTCTTGCCCACGCCTTATTTGCCAAATATCCTGAGGCGGACTATGTGGTGCCTTTGCTTGATGCAAGACGCATGGAAGTTTATACTGCTACTTACCACAAAAGTTGGCAGCAGGTTGTAGAAAAGGTGAATGCAGTGGTTATCAATGAAAAATCATTTGAGCATTTGGCCGATAAAAGCGTGGTTTTTGGTGGGAACGGTACGCAAAAAACGGCTGAGGTTCTACAGGGCCAACATTGGATTTTTGATAAGCAAGTGGCGCTTTCGGCAGCTAATATGTGCAAACTAAGCGAAGAACGTCAGTTGGCTGAAAGTTTTGAAGATCTCATGCACTTTGAACCTTTTTACCTCAAGGAATTCGTGGTGGGTAAGGCTTCGCAAAAAATTGCGCAAATCCTTCGCTCTTAAGGTTTTATTTCCCAAGCGGGCAAGTCAACCAAAATACCGGAATAGATAGGAAGGAGGGCTTTTTTATCGCATTCAAGTACATGTGTTTTCCCCTTTTCGCGCAGTAGCAAATCTTTGAGTTTGCCGCTGCTATAGTGCTGCTCCAATCTTTTTTGTTGTTCGGTCAGCTCTACAAATCCCTTTACCATTTGTTCTTCAATCGAAAGCGCATAAATGGCAAATGCACTGTCGGTAGCTTGGTTTATAAAGTACAGGTTTTTGTACTTTCCGGCAGTACCGCTAATGTGTTTGCCCGAACCCAACTCTATCACCTCGTTGATTT
>WGNN01000098.1 GCA_016124515.1 bacterium | reverse complement strand
GAGCAGGAGCGTTACTGTTACTTTCACCGAGCGCTGACTGAGATATTTCTGGTCACGACGAACACAAAGAAGGCACGAAGAGCACGGCGATTATTTGAATGGTAAGGCTCACTATAATTTTTGGATTTCATTTTTGGATTCAGATTTCCAATCATTTATCATCCATCTCCCACGTCATTGCGGACTTGATCCGCCACCTGCTGAGCTGAAATACCAATCAGAATCGGATAATTAAATCATTTTCGCATCGCTTATCACCCATCGCTTATCACCCATCACTTATCACCCATCACTTATCACCCATCGCTTATCACCCATCGCTTATCACCTATCACTTATCACCTATCACGTTCATAATGTGAGCGGGTGAGTTCGGTTTACCACCACCGAGCACAGGAATAATTTTCGTCAAGAAAAAGCCCCAAAGGGGCGCCACAACCCAGCATGGGGCATAGCCCTATGAAAAAATAACGGCGCAGCCAAATCCCGCCGCAGGCAAATAACGGCGCAGCCAAATCTCGCCGAAGGCATATCCCGCGAAGCAAATAACGGCGCAGCCAAATCTCGCGAAGCATATCCCGCCGAAGGCAAAACTTTTACGTACTTTCAATGCCCCAAATACACATCAAATGTCAAGAGTTTACCAATTTACGGTTTGGCTCCTGCTTGCATATCTTTCAATTGCTTCTGTATCAGCGCAAAAACAGAAGCAAAACTGGTATTTTGGCAGGGCTGCCGCCATCACGTTTCGCAACGATACGCCACAGGTGCTTACCGACAACCCCCTTACCACCTACACCACAAGTGCCATTACTGCCAACGATCCCGCCACCGGCGAACTACTTTTTTACAGCAACGGCGAAGAACTGCGCGACGCCAACCACAATGCCATTGCCCGCCTAATCGACAATCCGCAGTACATACGCGATATGGTGGTGCTGCCCCACCCTTCAAAAAGTAATATTTACTACCTGTATATTATTATTTCAAACGGTGGGTTGGCGGCGCAAACCACACTCAATTTTTTTACCATTACCATGGACAACCGCTCCGTGAAAAGCTGCGAAGGCCCTTTTTCTATGACCAAAGGCTACGCCCACAAAATAACCGCCGTAAAAAATTGTGGCAATGGTGGTTATTGGCTGTTTATGGACTACAACTACAAAAAGGTGGTGAGCTATTCGCTGGGGCACAGCGGCTGGCCGGTGCCGCACGATACTTTTGACCTGAACGAAAACATGCAGGGCCTGGGCGATTTGGTGAGCAACAGCGATGGTACCCTGCTGGCGCTGAGCAACTATAATGTAAAACCCGAAGCCACGCAGGTAATAGTGCTAAAGGTTGACAAATTGTGCGGCACGCTGAGCGATTACCGAAAATTCAATTACACAAAAGGCGAGTATCCTTTTGGCCTGGCTTTCTCAAACAACAGCCGCTTTTTGTACATCAGCTACTCTGTAGGCACAAGCCAACTGGCGCAATATGATATTGAAAACGAAGAAGGCTATATAGTGAGCATTAGCGACCAAAACTATAATGAACTGCAAATGGGTCCTGACGGGAAAATATACGTGAGTACCAACGACGACAACCGCCCGGGGCCGCGGATAGATGTTATAGAAAAACCCGATGAAAAAGGTACTGCTTGTGGGTTTAGAACCAACGCCCTCAATTTGGGCAAAGACCGGACTTCCAATTTCTGTTTTCCTAATTTTATACAAGATTACTCCACCGAAGGTTGTAAAACTTTTGCCCCCGAATTTGTGGTTGACAGCGCCTGCGTGGGCGGAACCATAACCGTGCGGCAGATCAACGACTACAAGCCCGCGGGGAGTTTTGAGTGGCAGGTAAATGAAAAGAAAGTAACCGAAAATCCGCCGAGCTTTACTTCCGACAGCATGCAGCAGGTGGTATTTGATTATATATGGCAAACCTGCAACCGCCCCGATACCATCCGCCTGATTGGTGGATTTGCCGATTCGGTGGATTTTGTGATGGACAGGGACACGATATTGTGTGGCGGCGAAGCACTTACCATTGGGCCGCCAATAGATTCGGCGCTGCGCTACCACTGGAGCCAAACCAATGTATATAGCAACAAGCTGAATATAACTGAGAGCGGCCAATACTGCCTTACGGCAAGCAACAAGGGCTGTGCAATTACCAAGTGCGTGCAGGTAAAGTTCAGGCCGCAACCCCGCGATTTGGGCGATTCGGCCGACTACCCTTGCGACACCTTGAGTGCAAGCCTTGTGCGGGCCGGTGGCAATGCCGATTTTCCGCAGTACAGGTGGTATCCGTTTCCGCAGGATACAAGCCAATGGTACGTGGTAGAAGCTGAAGGGCCGGGCTTGTTTTATGTGGTGGGCGACCGCTACCGCTGCAACTACACCGGTGCACAATACCTTACAACCAATTGTCCGTCAGTTATATATTTTCCCAATGCCTTTACACCCGGCAACGATAAACTCAACAATTATTTTGGTGCCTATGGCTACAACGTTAGCAAATACCATTTGCAGGTTTTCAACCGCTGGGGCGAGCTGCTTTTTGAAAGCAACAACTTGAACGAGCGCTGGGACGGCACCTTTAAAGAACAGCTTTGCGACCCCGGCATCTACTACTACACATGCAGCTACGCCACGCAAGACCAAGGCTACCTGCGCCTGGGCAACACGAGTGGAAAGGTGGTGTTGTTGAGGTGAGGAATACCCCTGTTAACTACATTCTCCAAACATATCAATCACACTTATAGTGTGTAGAATAATCACTTGTTTTAAGGAACTTTTGAACGGTGAATTTTGACCTGGTTATTTTGGGAAATAGAATAAGAGAGCAAAGACTTAAAAAGAAGCTTTCTCAAGAGAAACTGGCAGAATTAGCCAATATGCACCGCAACTATGTTGGAATGGTTGAGCGTGGTGAAAGGAATATTACAATCTCAGGCTTGAACAGGATTTGTGTTGCGCTTGAAGTTAAGATGGCTGACCTGTTGAGTGATTATTAGAAACCCAGAATTGCCAGAGAAAATTCAGTTGAATTGCTGAATTGAAGCCGGTGATAGAGGAACAAAAACTTAGTGAACACAAGAAATATACAGATCAAAAAGCGTTTACATATATAGATCTGTTTGCGGGCGCAGGAGGACTTTCTGAAGGTTTTGTTAGAGCGGGTTATTCGACAATTGCGCACGTTGAAATTGATGAGGCGGCATGTTACACGCTGAAAACAAGAATAGCATTCCACTACTTGAAGAAAAATGGCCAAAGCAAAGTTTATGAAGCCTATCTGAAAGGGGGTATAAGCAGGGTTCAGCTATACGAGCACGTGCCCAAACAATTATTGGATTCCGTAATTAACTTACCTATTGGTGCCAAGTACAATCCAAAAATTTATAGTTCAATCGATAAGTTAATTCCAGAGAATGGTGTTGACTTGATAATTGGAGGTCCACCCTGTCAGGCATATTCTTTGGTTGGTAGAGCAAGGTCTGACAACGGTATGGAAGGTGATGAAAGGAACTATCTGTACATACCGTATGCAAAATTTCTGGAACGCTACAATCCAAAGATTTTTGTTTTCGAAAATGTAATTGGATTAAAGTCTGCTGGTAATGGAAGATATCTGGCAAATATGAAAAGCCTATTCGCAAAAAAAGGCTATGATATGATGCTTTATACCGTTTCAGCAAAAGACTTCAATGTGCTTCAAAATAGAAGAAGGGTAATAATTATAGGAAGAAGAGCGGATTTGAATTTTGAATTTCCTGAATTACCAGATAAAATTGATAAGAGCCGGTATAAGGTTGCCGACCTGTTAAATGATTTACCCAAATTGAAAGATGGAGAAGGCAAGGATAAATTTCAGTTTTATGCTGGTGATACTAATAATTATCTCAGGAGAAGTAACATAAGAAATGGTGTTAAGATTGTTACCCAACATGTAGCCAGACCACATATTGAGCGCGATAAAGAAATTTATCGGATTGCCGTAGAAAAATGGAACAACTCAAAGGAAGGATTAAATTACAATGATTTACCTGATTACCTGAAAACACATAACAACAGGACCTCATTTATTGATAGGTTCAAGGTAGTAAAGGGTGATGAGCCTTATTCGCATACGGTGGTCGCTCATATTTCGCGTGATGGTCATTATTACATTCATCCTGATATTCAACAAAACAGATCACTCAGTGTACGTGAAGCTGCGAGGATTCAATCTTTTCCTGATGACTACTACTTTGAAGGAGTAAAAGAAGGAAGCTTTAGAACAGCAGCATTTAAGCAAATTGGTAATGCCGTACCGCCGTTGATGGCAGAAATTATAGCACAGAGAATTAAAGTTTTATTAAGGCATGATTGACAATGGTGAGTTTCCAACAGCTTCTGCAGAACCGGAAGCAAGCTCAATGATTGAAACCTTTCGAGCTATTGGTTATTCCATTGAAACGGCTATTGCTGATATAATAGATAATTCTATTTCGGCCGGAGCAAATAATATTTGGATTGATTACGATTGGAAAGGTTCAAATACTATATTGTCTATTTTAGATGATGGTTATGGAATGAACAACGAACAGCTCGTTCAAGCGATGCGACCTGGAAGTAGAAATCCATTAGAGGAAAGAAGTAATAACGATTTGGGAAGGTATGGATTAGGATTGAAAACAGCTTCATTTTCTCAATCACGAAAATTCACGGTTTTTTCTAAATCGAAAAACTACAAGCCTGTATTTTGGAGTTGGGATCTAGACTATGTGAAACAGACACATGCCTGGAAGTTAATAGGATATATCCCAAATCAAGAAAAGTGGATTCAAAAAATTGAAACATTAGAAACAGGAACTTGTGTTGTTTGGTGGGATTTAGATAGACTTACAAAGGATATTTCTGAAGATAACGAAGAAGCTAAAAGTAAGTTTTTAGGTGTTATGGATTCCGTAAAATCTCACCTATCGATGGTTTTTCATAGATATATGGATGATGGTTTAAAAATCTATTTACGTGATAGAAAAATGAAATCTTGGGATCCCTTTATGATTGGTGTTGATGGCTTACAAACTAAACCAGAAACAAGATTAGAAGGCGGCTCAATAAAGATTAAAGGTTTTGTTTTGCCACACCGCTCTAAACTTTCCGCAGAACAATATAATTATGGTAAAGGCCCGAAAGATAGTTGGACGGCTCAACAAGGATTCTATGTTTATAGAAATCGAAGGTTGCTTGTTGCAGGTGACTGGCTTGGTTTTTTTAAAAGAGAAGGACATTACGACCTTTGTAGAATTCAAATTGATTTGCCAAATAATCTTGATAATGATTGGCAAATTGATATAAAGAAATCTATCGCCAGACCACCTTCGATTTACCGCGAACAAATTCTTGCGCTGGCAAAGGAAGTTAGAAATCAAGCCGTAGAAGTTTATAGACACAAAGGCAAAGTGCTTAAGCGAAAACTTGCTCCGGATGAATATTTTCCATTTTGGGAGGAAAGAGTCAGACATGGTAAAAGATTTTATAAAATAAATCGAAAACATCCGATATTAAATGAATTGCTTTCGAAAGCTGGTAGTTTAAAAACAGACATTGAAAAAGTAATTCAGTTTATTGAGGAAACAATTCCAGTTCCCCTAATTACTCTTCAAGAAAGCGAAAATGAAAAACCACACGGACAACCATTTGAAGGAGTAGATCATAATTCAATTAAAGAAACAATGCAGATGCTTTTCACTAGATTTATTTCAAGCGGATTAACCATTGAAAAAGCCAAAGCAAGAATACTTAATACAGAGCCATTCAATTTTTATCCTGAATACATAGATTTTGTAGCAGAATGAGTAACATAGATCCAATAAAAATAATAAGACAACTTCTATTCGGAAAGACTTCTGTTACAGTACAAGAAGTGGAATTGGCAGTTGATACTTTTATGAAGATGAATCTTCCAATTCCCGATTCTAGAGAAATGTTAATCAGAAAGGTCGAGGAACTATTCACTATCCGACAAGACGAGTTTAAATCCATTGTAAAAGCAGATGAAAATTTACCTTGGCTTAGTGAAAAACGTGCTAAAATAGATTTTGCAAACGGTTTTTGGGGTAGTTATAGGCAATATCTTGAGGAAGAAAAAAACTTTGCTCCTGATGTTGTAATAAAACTCGATAGGTTAACTGATAGTATTCTTGATAATTTATTTGACCCAACAGGAAAAGTTATAATTAACAAAAAAGGCCTTGTCGTTGGTCAAGTACAATCAGGAAAAACAGCTAATTATACAGGTCTAATATGTAAGGCCGCAGATGCAGGTTTTGGGTTGATAATAGTGATGGCTGGTATTCACAACAACCTTAGAAGCCAAACACAAATTCGGATTGATGAAAGCTTCTTGGGGTTCGACACCCAACACACTAGAGCGTTCAATCAACAAAGCATTAAGATTGGTGTAGGTAAACCTGGATTTGGCAAAGTCAATGTTGCACATTCACTTACATCAAGTTTGGATAAGGGAGATTTTACCCAAGGAGCCGCAAACGCTCTTGGATTGAACTTTGACACAAAAGAACCAATTATAGCAGTCATTAAAAAGAACCCTCATGTACTTAGAAGGATTTATCAATGGCTTGCTGCACAGGCTGAGGAGGGCACAGAGCTAAGTCGGATAATTCGCGATAAAGCATTGTTGTTAATTGATGATGAAGCAGATAATGCATCTATTAATATCTCAAATGATCCTGAAAAGCAAAGTTCCATAAACGGGTGGATTACTCAAATTCTTAATTTATTCGGAAAAAATGCCTATGTTGGTTATACTGCTACGCCATTTGCGAACATTTTCATTCCACTAGATGACCAAAATTTATTCCCAAGAAACTTTATAAAAAATATCCCGGCTCCTTCAAACTATATTGGTCCTGAAAAAGTATTTGGATTTAGTCCATTAGAAGAAGATGAAGCTTCTAATAAAGTTCTTCCAATTGTTATTAGAATAAATGATTATAGTGATTTTGTCCCTGATAGACATAAAAAAGATGACCAAAAACCATCTTCATTACCTGAATCTTTAAAAAGGGCAATCCGTTGCTTTATTATTACTTGTGCAATAAGAAGATTAAGGGGGCAAACTGATGTACATAATTCCATGCTTATTCATGTTTCAAGATTTGTTCTTTGGCAAGATCATATTGCTGAATTAGTGTCTAATCAATTCATTTATTATAGAAGAGGTATTGACCAAAATGATCCAGTAATTTTAAATGAGTTTAAATCTACCTTTGAGCGTGATGAAAACGGTTATAGGTCTTATGTAAACGTTTCACAACAAATTTTAGATTCAGAACTCAAAAATTTAGACTCACAAATTCAAGTACATAAATGGAGCGAAGTATTGGAACATTTGAATGAAGCAGCTGCACGAATTCAAGTGAAATCAATACACGGTGGCTCGGGTGAAGCACTTGACTATTTTGATCATAAAAACGGATTATCCGTAATTGCAGTAGGTGGAAATAAACTTTCCAGAGGATTGACTTTAGAAGGACTTTCAGTAAGTTACTATTTACGAGCATCCAGAATGTATGACACTCTTATGCAAATGGGGCGTTGGTTTGGTTATAGAGGTGGCTACGTTGACTTATGTCGCTTGTTTACTAGCAGGGAGTTAAACGAATGGTTCTGTCATATTACGCAAGCATCAGAAGAATTAAGAGAAGAATTTGATTATATGACAGATGTTGCAGGTTCAACTCCTGAACAGTATGCCTTAAAAGTTAGAACACATCCTGGAGTGCTTCAAATATCTGCAACAAACAAAATGCGTTCTTCAATTACTGTTCAAATCTCTTGGGCTGGTAGATTGGTTGAATCTTATGAGTTTAAGAAAGACATTTCTGTAATTGACAATAACTTCAGAAACACTCAAAAATTCATATCTGAGTTACCTGCCAATTTTGACCTTAAACCAAATGCCTTTGTGTGGTTTGATATTCCTGCGGAGCAAGTCATTAATTTTTTTGAAGGAATGCAATCAGTGGAAAATCTTAAAAAGGCTGAACCTAGAAAAATCATTCAATTCATTAATGCTCAATTAAAAAATGATGAATTAACCGATTGGAGAATAGCCTTGATGTCTAAACCTGAGTCAAAAGTCTCAAAATTCATACTATCTGGTAACGAAGTAGAAATCGGTCAATGGAAAAGGACAGAGGATGATAAAAACTCCAATGAACAAATTTATTATTTAAGAAAATCACACATCATTAGTCCAAAAGATGAGTTTATTGATTTTGATGACGATGAGTACAAAAGAGCCATGGACTTAACTAACTCTTATCGTAAGAAAGAAGGTGAAGCAATGTATCCTAACGGACAAATAGTTAGAAATGAAATAAGAAATCCCAAAAAGCCACTTCTTTTAATCTATCTACTCGATCCAGATGAAAGTCTTTGGAAATACCCTATGCAAAAAGGAATAAATCCATTCGTGGGCTATGCAATAAGTTTTCCTAAAAGCAATTACAATGCACCTGTATCTTATGCAGTAAATGAAGAGTTACTTGATAGATTCGATATTGTTGAAGAAGATTTTGAAGATTATGGTGATGACGAAGATTGAAAATATATGGCTTGGTTTGGAAGGTGATAATTTCAATCACTCCGGTTTGCTTTATAAGCGATATTCAGCAGATGTTTTGCCAGATGTTTTTATTGCAATAAAAGCTCCGGAAAAATTAAGATGTATTGCTTTTAGGATAAGTACTGGTTTTGCTTTTGATGAGAATCAATGGAATAAACTCAAAGACATTAAGATTGAAACGCTTCCTGATGAAAGAGATGAAAAAAGGAAATTCTTACTCATTCTCTTACTTAATAAACAACATAAAGACATCTTTTCAACTCTTTGTGAAGATTTGATTTTTGGGGTGTCGGAAGTAAATAACGAACAAACATTGGTAGAAAAGTTGCTAGAGCGATTAGCTAAGTGGCAATCCTTATTTGAAAAAGTTGGCAAGCAAGGATTATCGGACGAATCACAAAGGGGGCTCTATGGTGAAGTATATTTTTTACGATTTTTCTTGAACAATATATCTGATAAAAATAATTGTATAAAATCTTGGCTCGGTCCTGAAAAGTCTATACAAGACTTTCAATATTCAAATTGGGCAGTTGAAGTAAAAACTACACACGGTAATAATCATCAAAAGATTCATGTCACTAGTGAACGTCAGTTGGATGATTCCATTATTGAAAAAATATTTCTATGTCATCTTTCACTCGACATAAGAGTTGGAAATGGTGAATCATTGAATTCCCTTATTGATGAAGTTTTTGACCTGTTGAAAGAGAATACAATGGCTTCTAATCTGTTTAAGCTGAAGTTATTGGAATCTGGATTTTATGAAACTCACAGACCTTTATATGAAGAACGAGGTTATACGATTCGCCAAGAAAACTTGTACCGGGTTTCTGGAAAGTTTCCGAGAATAACCGAAAAGCAAATTCCAATTGGCGTTGGTGACGTAAGATATTCAATTGTGTTATCTGAATCAGAGGAATGGAGGATTGACCGAGAAACCCTCTTGAGCGAAATAAAATAACATTTTTATGGAAAAACATGAATTGGTAAAGTTCTATATTGACATTCAAGAAGATATTAACTCAACTTTAGTTACAGAAGAAGAAGGAACAAATCCTGAGCAAATTTTTACTGAATTAGCTTTGTCTTTATTATCAGACGCTGGAGAGACTGAAAACTATAGGGTTTGTTTTGATGAAAAAATCAGTAAAAGAGGTGTGGAACATAAAATCAATGGCTATTCTCTGTATGAAAATTACGAAACTTTAGACTTGTATGTAACAATATATAATGGTGATTCAACTATCCAAAGTGTTACAAAAAGCGATGCAGATAAGACAGTAGATAGAGCTGTAAAGTTTTTCAGGAATGCGATTTACAAAGATTACGTAAATGAAATTGAGGAAAGTTCGGAAATATTTGACCTTGCTCAAACTTTAGCGAATGTTCCGGAAGTTAAAGAATATCTAACTCGAGTAAATATTTTTTTAATTACTAATGGCGAAGTAAAAGCTGATTTAAAAACTTCTGATACAATTGCAGGTTACACGGTTTTTTATCGGACTATTGATATTAATTATCTCTTCAATCTATCAGATCAATCAAGGGTGCCCATTGAAATCAACTTTGAACAATCAGGTTATAAAGTTCCTTGTATCGTTAATGAAACAGAGAATTCTGATTATCAATCTTGGCTTGCAATTATTCCAGGTCTTGCACTAGCAGATATTTATGAGCGATATGGTGCAAGACTTCTGGAGCAAAACGTTCGTTCATTTCTACAGTTTACGGGTAAAATTAACAAAGGGATTCGTAACACAATATTGAAAGAGCAGCATATGTTTATGGCTTTTAATAATGGTATTGCAGCAACTGCCGAAGAAGTATCCATTTCCGATTTACCGAATAATCAAGGAAAGGCGATTGCTCAAGTCAAGGATTTTCAAATTGTAAATGGTGGCCAAACAACAGCTTCGATTTATCATACTTGGAAAAAAGACAAAGTGGATATTAGCAATGTGTTTGTGCCTGTTAAACTAACTATTGTAAAGAATAGGGAGAATTTTTCTGAAATAGTAGGTCGAATAGCAGAGTATGCAAATACTCAGAATAGAGTCTCAGCGTCAGATTTAAGTTCTAATCGAGAAAATCACGTGTTGATTGAAAAACTTTCAAGAACTATATGGGCTCCACCAATTTCTGGCGAAACTACACAAACACGCTGGTTCTTCGAACGTTCAAGAGGCCAATATAAAAATGATAGAAACCGATTCGGAATTACTCCATCAAAACGAAAACAATTTGACAAGCAGAACCCAAGAAGTCAAATGTTTACTAAAGAGCTACTTGCTAAATACATCAACACATATGAAGAAGTTTATAGTGGTAAAAAATTAGTTGTTGGCCCGCATATTGTTGTTAGGGGAAGTCAAAAAAATTATGCTCAATTCCTTAATTATAATTTCAGTTTCAAACCAGATAATATTTGGTTTGAAGATTTTGTTGCAAAAGCGTTATTATTTAAAAATGCTGAAAAAATTTATGGAGTAAAACCAAACGCAATTGGAGATATGCGATACATTACAGTGCCATATTCTATAGCTTGGTTAAGTTTAAAATTAGATTATAAACTTGACCTATACAAAATTTGGAAACAACAATTATTGAGCGAAAATCTTAAAAATAAACTCTATGAAGTAATGTCAAAAATCGAGAATTACATTAAAACCCACGCTCCCGGTTCACTATTTGGTGAGTGGGCAAAAAAAGAGGAGTGCTGGATTTCTGTTAGGAATGAAACCTTTGGTATTGATTTAGAGAATCTAAAAGTTGAGTTGCTAAGAAAATCAGCGGAACCAAGAAAAAAATTAGGCAATGATGATACACTGAATGCAGAAAATGACGCAGCCTTAAGCAGGCTTAAGTCTATACATTTCAAAACTTGGAAAAAGATAGAAAAGTGGGGAAGAGAAACGCAAAAATTAACCCGCTATCAATATGATATGGCTTTTACAATTGGAAATAAAATACGGAATAATAGAAGTATTTCCGATATGGAAAGAAGGTATGGTGAAGAAATTCTTGATAAAGTTGCACGTGATAATCCTGAATTATTCTTCGATATGGATGATTATTTTCTTGAAGACAAGACTCAGCTTAAACAGGAAGTTGAAATTACGCTAGAATTAATTGAAAAGATTTTACAATGGGATAGAAGACACAAAAGACTTGAAGCGTATAAGTATAGTTTCATGATGGATCTGTTAGAAGGTAGAAAGCCAATGACTGATAAAAATAAATTCTTAGCGACACTCAATTTAAAAGCAGTGGAAAAATGGGGCTTTGTTAAATAAATTTTATTGATAAAATAATAGAGTGAAATTGAGCTTTATTCTCAACAAGAAGTATCCGGATGAAAATTTACGCTCTCAATTTCAATTAAATGGTTGAAAAATTCTCTTACGTCCTGAATGGTTTTAATTTCCTGAATCATGCTTTAATTTTCGGTAAACTTAAGCATAAATTATTTAAATTCAGCGAATTAATCTCACACTCCCATACCACAATCACCTTCCAGCCCATCGCTTCCAATTCCATTTGGTGTTTTATGTCCCGCTCGCGGTTGCCCATTAGTTTTTCGGTCCACCATTCGGTGCGGGTTTTGGGAATGCTAAAATATTTGCAGCCTTCGTGCGCATGCCAAAAACAGCCATGTACAAAAACCACCGTCTTGTATTTGGCCAAAACAATATCGGGCTTACCCGGCAAGGTTTTGCCTTGGTATCTGCCATGCAGGCGGTAGCGGTAGCCTTGGGCGTAGAGCCATTTCCTCACCAGCAATTCGGGCTTGGTGTTTTTGCCTTTCACGCGGCTCATGTTGTATGAGCGTACCGCCGGTTCATGCACATCGGCCATATTCCAAAACTATTATTCCATATTAATAACTAAATCGTGGCCGGCATCCCAATCACTCCACCCTTACCAAACGCAAAACCTGTTGTTGGTCGTTGGCTTGTAGCTGCAGCCAATAGACGCCGCTTTGCGTGGTGCTGAGGTCAAGTTGTTGGCGGCCTGCACTTTGTTGGCCGCTGTAGAGGGTTTGCACCAGTTGGCCCAGCTCGTTGTACAAGCGCAGTTGCACCTGTGCGTTGTTGGGCAGGCTGTAGCTTATGCGGGTGGTCTGTCCAAATGGATTGGGGTAGGCATGCAGTCCAAAAGCACGGTCAACCGAGGCAGTGCCCGTATTGTCAAATTTTATTTGCTCCGACTCGCCCACGCAACCATGTTCACTCACCAGCACCACCTTGTATTGGCCTTTTTCCTGTGGCGCCAGGTAGCTGTTGGTTTCGCCTTCCATTTTATCGCCTTTAAAATACCATTGGTAGCTGCTTGCCGGAGTTATACAAATCAGCGAATCGTTGCGCAGCAGCACTTGCGGCACCGGCTTACTATACACCACTATTTGCAGGATGCGGCTCGTGTCGCTGCATCCATAGGCATTTTTCATTACCGCATAGTAGCTGCCCGCCTTGTTGGTGTTGGTTTGCGCTTGCGTGCTGTATTTCACCTCGTCAAGGTACCATGTCACACTTGTGGCGTCAGCCGATAGAATGCCGAAATTGGTTGATTTTCCTTCGCAAAACGCCGTGTCGCCCACAATGTCGAGTTTGAAATTGATGGTGGGCGCATCGCTTATTTCAATCCTGTTCGACACTTCGCTGCATTGTGCCGTGGTGGCTTCAAAATAATAAGTGCCCGCCTTGGTAGCCATCAGCGAGTCGGTCTTTTCAGCGAGCAATTGGCCATTGTAGTACCAATTGATGCCACTGTGTGGCGTTTCAGTTGCGGCCTTCAGTTTTATTATTTGCCTGTCGCAAAGCAGGGTACGGTTTTTATTGCTGCTCAGTTTGGGTGCCAGGGCGCCGCAAGAGTCAAGCAGCTTGCGGTACAGGCTTTTGGTGCGCAAAGAGTCGCTGGCAGCCACATATAAATATCCCTTGTAAAAACTGTATTCGTAGGGATTGCTGCTGCCGCTGCCTTCGTATATGTCGTAGAGCAAATGGGTGCCCGAGGTGGTTCCGTCGGTTATCCATACTTCGCGACCCTTGTCGGCAGTAGTGGCGCTAAAAATGAGTTGGTCTTTATACACAAAAAAATCGTCGGGCGCTGATGAAGCCGCTCCCGGATTGATGTCGCTCAGCAACACGGTACCATTGTTGGTGCCGTCGGTGATGTAGAGTTCCTGCCCCAAGCTTGGGTGCATGGCCGAAAAAACCACTTTGTTGCCCAGGGCGGCAATGGCCTGCACCTTGGTGTATTCATCTGCGGGTTGCAAACCATCCACCGCCGGTTTTTTATCATGCACCGTAAGGGAGGCCACGCGCTGATTTCCTTTGGCATCGTAGTGCAACAGGTAGAGCAATTTTGGGGTCAGCAACATGGTGTCAGACTTTTTATACTGATCCAAGCCCGTGGGCAGCAACTTCCAATTTTCTTTCCCGTGGCGCACATAGTGCAAACCCGTGGTGCCGCTAAGGTCATACGATTGGTACACAAGCAAGGTGTCGTCGCCCTTAAAAAAGGTATGCGGATATTGAGCCAGTTGACTGCTGATGGGAGTAAGTTGGTCCTTGTCGGTATCAACAAAATAGGCGGTGTGTCCTTTGTCGGTGCCCACACTCACCACCATGCGGTTGCCAATGCGGGTCAGGTTGTCCACGCTTTTCACATCGCTGCCATTGGCCAGGTAGGGTTTGGTTCCCGCCTTGGTACCGTTGGAACGCATTATAGCCACCGTGCCCAAAAAGCCTTGGTTGGCAATAAAATACAAATATTCGCCCTTGGTTACGTAGTTGCGCGGAGCCGAACTGCTGAAAATATTGCTCGGCGTTACAAAAAACGAACCCTTGGGTGTGCCGTCGCTGGCGTAAAGTTCAATACCTTCAGCAAACGAAACCGCGGTGCCATACAACTCATTTCTATAGGTAATGTATTCGCTCATGGCTGAAGGCAGGAAGCCAGGGTTTATGTTGTCTAGAAAAATAGTGCCTTCGCTGCTGCCATCGGTGCGCCACAGTTCGGCCCCGTTTATACTGTCGTTGGCAAAAAGGTATAAATAGTCGCCCGCGGGCATAAAAGTGCTCACCTGTTGGTTGCCATAGTCCACCGCTTTGTTCACGTCCAGCAGCAATTCGGTTCCCGCCTCGGTGCCATCGGTCAGCCATACTTCCATGCCGTAGGTATCGTTGTAGGCGGCGGTTAGCAATTTGTCTTTAAAAGCCACCGATTGCAGTGCCATGTTGGAGCTTTTGGCGCCGGGCATAAAATCTAGCGACAGTTTGGTGCTGGCACTGTTGCCGTTGGTTACCCACAATTCGCGACCGGCAGTGCGCGTGTAGGCACTAAAAAACAACTGCTTGTTTACCACCGTAAAAGCCGTGGGGTGCGAGCTCGTATCGTTGGCAATATTCATCACTTTCACGGTTTTGCTGTTATCGGTGCCTGTTTTCCAGAGTTCATAATCGTTTCCGCTGGCAAGGCCTTCAAAATACACTTCGCCTTTGTACAGGGCAAAAGTGGTAGTACGCTGTGTTACATAAGGTTCTACGCTCGATTTTACCAACTCGTGGTTGAAGTTGGTGGTGTTGAAACGGTAGATATCGCCATCGCCCAGGGCGTAGAAAAAGTAGTCGCCCGTGCCGCCCGTTTTACTAAAGTAGGGGTAGCCATAGTGGGTGTAAACTATTTTTTCGTAACCCGGATCTTCTTTGCCCGCATACACATCGGTTTTGCTCGACGAATTGCGCATGTACCAGAAAATAATGTTGTTGTATTCGTACAAATAAGGAATGTCGCCGACCGAAGTGGTGCTGCGCTCAAAGTATTTTGTGGGGCTGTTAAACTGCTTATCAAGGCGGTATATCTGGTCGTTGAAACCGTAATAAAGGTAGTTGTCGGTACTCACAAAATTTGATTTGGCATATTGGTAGCTGTGGGCATAGCGCGCCACAATGTGGTCTTTGGCAAAAGTGCTGTCCACGCGGCGCACGTAAAAACTGTCTTTACTTATTTGGCTTTGGTAAAACAACCAACCGTTGAAGGCATAGAAATCAATGCTGTGGTTGTCCCAGTTTTCGAAGTACTTTTTGGTGCCCGCTTCAGTGCCGTCGGTGTACCAAATGGAGGCTTTGCCGTTTAGGTAAGCTTCAAACCACAGGTAGCCGCCGTAGGTTATGCACTGCCCCAGCTGGAAGCCGCCCGCGCCCGGATTGAGCTCCTTCAGTAGATGCGTACCTGCGGGGGTTCCATCGGTTACGTATAGCTCGGTGCCCAATTGCGGTGTGTTTGCGGTAAAAATTGCGTAGTCCTCAGTTGCATAAAAAGCCTTGGGATCAGCGCCCTGACCGTAGTAAATAAAGTCGTAGAAATGCTCTTGCGCAAAGCTTTGCATGCCGATGAAAAGCAGCAGAAGCAGGGTAGAAGGTTTTGTCATGGCGGTCAATTTAGTCGTTAGCGTCCACCGTACAAAAGGGAGTTTCCGGCGGACGAGCGAATATAGCCAATAGGCTTGGGAAATGGGAGGGAGTTGGAGTTTAAAGAGGGGAAGTTTAAGGCCTGCCCGAACCTGCAAGGGGCGGGTTTAAAGGGGAGGTAATTGAAAATTGAAAAATGCAAATTGAAAATTGGGGAATTGGAGTTTAAAGGGGGAAGTTTAAGGTTTAAAGGATCAAGAAATCCGTGGTCAGTGGATTGTGGTTAGTGAAGATTGGAGGGACATTCACCGTCATTGCGGACTTGATCCGCAATCTCTTGAGTTGAAACACAAAACCTCGTATCTGCCTTTTTCAGTGGGCAACTGTCTGTTGTCCAGCGCAAAATGCTCCGCACAGAGTGCTCGGATTTTTTTCCGGAACGCCACAGAGTGACGTCCGAGCAGATGAAACAGTTTAAGGGGTTTAAAGACGATGGTAATTGAAAATTGAAAAATGCAAATTGAAAATTACAGTGGAGTTAGTGGTTGGAGTTTTGGTTGGAAGCTATTAATTGGCCCCGTCTTTAGCCGGGGTGAAAGGGATGTTGAGACAAGGGAGTTGGAGTTTAAAGGCGGGAAGTTTAAGGCCTGCCCGAACCTGCAAGGGGCGGGTTTAAAGGGCAACAATTCAAAATTGCAAAATGCAAATTGAAAATTGGGGAATTGGAGTTTAAAGAGGAAAGTTTAAGGCCTGCCCGAACCTGCAAGAGGCGGGTTTAAAGGGATCAAGAACTCCCGCAATTATATTTAGCTACGGATTTAGTTGGGCAGATATGAATAATGTGAAACCTGGTGTTTTCCACCGCTTTAAAATAAAAAATGGCCTTGGGTATGTTCTCTTTTGCCAAATGTGTCCATTTTTACAGCCTTTAATGTTTTGCGCATGGCAATGAGTAAAGTTTTACGCTCGGTAACCGTTCTGTTCTTTTTGACGCTGCCTTCCTTTCTGTGGGCACAAAAAAGTGATTCTACGCTGGTAGAACACCGCGTGGAGCAGGGCGAAAACCTGTACCGAATCTCTTTGAAATACCACACCACCATTAAGAAAATTCTGTATTGGAACCACCTTTCGCCCGATTCGGCAATAAAAATAAACCAGGTATTGAAAATTTGGGTGCCTGCCACAACCACTGTCAAACCCGGCGAAAAGGAAGACAAAAACAATGGCAACAACAACACAGGTGAAGGCGAAAAAAAGCCCGCAGCGGAAAAAGAAGCCACAGAAAAGCCAACCGAAATAGCCAAACCCACCGTAATTGGCACCGACACCATAAAGGTGTCGAACAAGGGCAACAACGACTTTGAGCAGCAATTCGACACGCTCAAAAAGTGGCTGAAACCCGTTTTGCTTTATGTGCAGGGGCAAAAAGAACCACCTGAGGTTTTCAGCGGTACGCGTATAGCCCTTAAACCCGAAGAGTTTGACTCTACCGGAGTATTGCAATTGTCGGGTTATGTAGATGTATATAGCTCGTGGTACAGCGAAACACAAGGCTATGATCAGTTTGTGAAATTCCCCACCCTTGAGCCTTTTGCCGATCAGGTGGGCCTCAACCAAATAGCGCTTTCGGCCAAATACACGGCTTCAAAAATGCGCGGTGTAGTAACACTCCACTACGGCGACATGCCCGAAAGTTCGTGGTCGGCCAAATACAACCTGATACAGCAAGCCAATGCAGGCGTGAAAATTGTAAAAAACCTGTGGTTTGATATGGGTTATTTCCGCACGCACATTGGGTTGGAGTCGGTGCAGGCCAACGAAAACATCAACTCTACCATTGCCATTCCTACTTTTTTTGAACCTTATTTCCTTTCGGGTGCCAAGCTCACCTACAGTCCGGCGGGGCACTTTACCTTTCAAATCAATTCCTTCAGCGGCTTCAATTCGTTTGTAGAAAATAATAACCGCAAGACCATCGGCTTTTCGGTTTTGTACGAGTCGGACCGGCTGAGTGTGGCCTACAACAACATATTGAGCGACGACAGTACCCTAACCCACAAAACCGTAAAACAGCGCTTGTACAATAATTTTCAGACCGTTTACAAATCGCAGTGGTTTGATCTGGGTTTTGAGCTCAACTATGGCCTGCAGGGCAATGCCGGCCTGGCTAACAGCGAGAACTACAGCCACATGGCAAGCAGCATATTGGCTGTAAAATACAAGGCTACAGATAAGTTTGCCGTATATAGCCGTGGCGAATATTATAATGATCCAAACGGTATTTTATGCGGCATGTATTTCAGCCCTGCCACCAAACTCAGGTCGGGTTTGCAGCTTTGGGGAGTTTCCATGGGGCTTGAGGTAAAACCCATCACCAACAGTTTTGTGCGTCTTGAAGGCCGTATCATCCAGAGTTTTAAAGATGGGCAAGATATTTTCTACTCAAACAACCGCTTTGTGCCCAACCGCGAGGAGTTGGTATTGGCGGTGGGCTGTTGGTTTTAACAACCCCTCATCCCGCAATCTTTTGAATTGAAACGCGAACTCAAACCAACTTTTCACCACATCAGATCCTGAATCAAGTTCAGGATGCCCAGAAACGTCATTGCGGACTTGATCCGCAATCTTTTGAAT
>WGNN01000002.1 GCA_016124515.1 bacterium | reverse complement strand
CCGTATTGTTGGCTGAGGTTGTACAGCCATGGGCATCGGTAATGGTAACGGTATAGGTGCCGGCTACAACGCCTACGACAAAATCTGTTGTGGGAGGAGTGGGGCAAGAGTGTGGATATGGTGAAGTGCCGTCACTCCCAGATGCGGTTAAACCACCGTCAGATAAGCCATTGCATGTTACATTACTGTCAACACTGGCTACCGCACTTAAGGATGCCGGTTCGGTGACCGTATTATTGGCTGAGGTTGTACAGCCATTGGCATCTGTAATGGTAACGGTATAGGTGCCGGCTGCAAGGCCTACAATTCCGGCAGTAGTTGCTGAATTACTCCATGTATATGAATAAGCGGATGTACCACCACTGACTGAAACTACAAGACCTCCATCGGAACTTCCATTACAACTTACTTTTCCTCCCTTTGAACCCAGCCAGCCTAAGCTCGATACTATATTGGTATCAACGGATGCACTGAGTACGGCAGGTTCTTTTACTGTTCCAGTGGCTGTTGAAGTGCAACCATGTGCATCGGTAATAGTTACCGTATATGTACCTGCACTAACTCCTACAATTCCTGCTGTTGTTGCGGAATTGCTCCACGTATAAGTATAGCCGGAAGTACCACCGCTTGCTGATGCTACAAGTCCTCCATCTGAATAGCCATTACAGCTTACTTTTCCACCCTTTGAACCATTCCAACCCAAACTTGACACTATATTGGTGTCAACAGTTGCAATTAATGTAGCTGGTTCTCTTACTACATGACTAGCTGAATCGTAACAGCCATTGGCATCGGTAATCGTAACTGAATAGGTTCCGGCTGAAAGGCCGGATATGGAGGCTGTGATGGGAGAACTGTTCCATGCATAACTATAAGGTGATGTACCTCCAGTGGCAGATGCGGTTAAGCCACCATCAGATAAGCCATTACAGCTAACATTGCTATCCAATGATGCACTGGCTATCAAAACTGCAGGTTCGGTTACAGTGCCACTTGCCGTTGCTGTACAACTATTGGCATCAGTAATGGTGATAGTATAGGTTCCGGCTGAAAGACCAATAATTCCCGCCGTAGTTGCAGAATTGCTCCACGCGTAACTATAGCCGGAAGTACCGCCGCTTACTGATGCGACTAATCCTCCGTCAGAGTCGCCGTTACAACTTACCTTACCCCCTCTAGAGCCATGCCAGCCAAGACTGGATACAATATTGGTGTCAGCAGAGACTACAATAGCACTGGGCTCAGTAACAGTTGCCGTCGCTGTTGCTGTTAAAGAATTGGCATCGGTTACTGTTACAGTATAAGTACCCGCAGCTAAATTGGATATTGTGTTTGTAATTGAAGAGGTACCGGAAGTTGTTGATGCATTGCTCCATGTATAAGTATAGTTGGTAGTGCCACTGGATGTGGTTGCTGTTAAAGAACCTGTAGATGCTCCATTGCAGGCAACATTTGTTTGCGAAGTAATACTTATGCTTGGTGCTCCCGAAGGTTGTGTAACTGTTTTGCTGGTAGTTGCCGTACACCCATTTGCATCAGTTATGGTAACTGTATAAGTACCTGGCGAAAGGCTTGAAATTTGCGCGGTAGTTCCAGAATTCGACCATGCATATGAATAAGTTGAAGTACCGCCCGTTGCACCTGCTGTTATAGAACCATCAGATCCTCCATAAGTGGAAACATTACTATATGTTACGATTTTTGGATTAAGCACTGTAGGCTCAGTTACCGTATTGCTTGACACATCAGTACAAGCATTAACATCAGTAACGGTAACCGAATAGGTACCGGCAGCAAGGCCTGTAATAGATGCTGTTGTTGCTGAATTACTCCATGCGTATGAGTATGGCCCGGTACCACCTGTAACAGAAGCTGTTACACCACCATCAGATAACCCATTGCACGTAACATTACTGTCAACACCAACATTAGATGTAAGGTCGGCAGGCTCAGTAACCGTGGCACTTGATGTTGCTGTACATCCGTTGGCATCGGTAATGGTGACCGTATAGGTACCCGCATATACACCGGCAGTAGCCGCTGTTGTGGCTCCACTGCTCCACACATAAGTGTAAGAACTTGTACCACCGCTGGCCGATGCGGAGACTCCACCATCTGCTTTCCCATTACAGGTAACATTGCTGTCAACAGATGCCGAAGGACTCAGAGCTGCTGGCTCTGTTACGGTCCCGCTGGCCGTGGCTGTACAACTATTTGCATCAGTAATTGTAATGGTATAAGTGCCTGCGGTGACGCCGGATATTCCGGCAGTAGTTGCTGCATTGCTCCATTGATATGTGTAGCTTGTTGTACCTCCGCTTGCTGAACCAATAAGGCCGCCATCTGAAAAGCCATTGCAACTTACCTTCCCTCCCTTTGAACCATTCCAACCAATGCTGGATACGATATTGGTATCAACAGATGCCGAAAGGGCGCTACTCGGTTCGGTAATAGTTGCTGAAGTCGTCGCCGTACATGAATTTGCATCAGTTACGGTAACGGTATAAGTTCCCGCTGAAAGACTTGAAATCGATGCACTTGTCCCGGCATTTGACCAGGCATAGGCATAACCCGAAGTTCCTCCAGAAGGTGAAACTGTTAATGACCCTGTTGAACCACCCTTACAGGCAATATTGGTTTGAGAAGAAATGGAAGCACTCAATGCCGTTGGTTCCGTAATGGTAGCCGTTGCAGTTGCAGTTGCCGAATTATTATCTGTTACTGTTACCGTATAGGTGCCGGCAATCAGATTTGAAATAGTGTTTGTAGTGGATGATGTCCCACTAGTTGATGCTCCATTGCTCCAAACATAGTCATAATTGGCTGTTCCATTTGTGGTGCTTACTGTAAGTCCTCCCGTATTACCTCCATTACAAGCCACATTAGTCTGTGCACTTATAGATGCCGAAAAAGAACTTAAACCCGTTCCTGTCAAAGAAATGTTATAAGGGTTCTCGTTTGCATCATTATTTGTGATGGAAAAAGAACCAGTTCTGGTGCCCGTTGTGGTTGGCGTAAATCGAATATTAAAAGTAGAAGTACCGTTGGACGATGCCACTGATGATGCCGGTTGTGAAGTACATGCATAATCGCCTGTAACCGAAATAGGGGTCGTAACGCTAAGGTTCGTTGTACCTGAAGAATTGTATATGGTAAAAGATATGGTCTTGGAATTTCCGACGTAAACTGAACCAAAGCTGAATGTTCCTCCATCCGCAACGGCGTTACTACCTTGATACAAATCCATCTCCTGTGCAAAAAGTATAGTTGACAGACATACCAAAAAGACTGAAAGTAGAACTTTGTACTTCATAATTCAAACAATTAAACCACGGACATTATAAATGCCACGACGAACTCTTAAATTCAAAGGTAGAAAATCCACCATTACCCGCTTAACTTTAATTAAGTATTCTCTGTTACCATTGTATTACAAAATAGCAAACTAAAGCCAAATCATTTGATTTTCTGCTATTTAAGAATCTCCCTAAGACGCTCTTCAGGCTCGAAATAATTTGGTGAAATTTTTAGAGATTCTCGATAATAGCGTTCTGCAATAGCTTTTTTCCCTTGCAATTCATACACTGCTCCAATATGAAAGTAAGTAATAGCACTATCACCACCATTCCGCAAGGCTTTGTTGAAATTGTCAATCGCGTTTTCATATTGCTGTACATCAATGCACAAAATGCCAAGATTTTCGTAAATACCTGAATTGTTGGGATAAAGATCAATCGCCTTAATATAATGACGGGCAGCCAATTTTACTTGCTCTTCTTGCAACTTGGCAGAAGTAAAGTTGCGAAAAGTGGCGTGCAAGTGTTCAGCATATATCGTGTTGAGCTTTATCGAGTTTGGCGCGTTAGCTACGTCTGCTTTAAGTAAACTTGTTAAATCCTTCCAGTCCGGATTTCTCACATTATTTATTACTAAATAAACTCCAAATATTATAAAAACAAATAGTGAGAGCGATTGTAGTCTCTGCCATTTGGAAATCGCAATGAAAAAGCTAACCAAAAATACCACAAACCCTAATACACTCATAAAAGTAAAGCGCTCTGCAATCAATCCAGGCGCCAGAAAAGGAAAGTTTAAATAAGGAGCCAAAAAAAGTAAAAAAGTTAATATTCCCCAGCTCATTTCCCGCTGCTTTTTAATAAAAATCAAGGTTAGCACCAACAGAGTGACACCTAAAACAATACCCAGATATGGCAAAAAGCTGCCTGCCGATTGTAGTTCTAATGTATGCAGGCCGTAATAAGAAAGCAAAGGCCAAGGCCAAACGTGAAGTTTAACATAAATCCAGAAATAATAAGGCATATTGATCAGCCTTGTCAAGGTAGATTCAGTAACCAGTGGATTTTCTATCCAGTCCAGTGTGCGCGTGGGAGTATTTCCTAATAAGCTGTGTCCGGTGAAATTGGCTAATTTTCCCACTACGGCCAACACCACAAAAAGCAGCAGGCTCTTTTTCAGACTGCTGACAGAAAACATGTACAGCGTAAGCGGAATAAAGAATACAAAGGGTACCATTGAATTTTTAGTAAAAAACCCCAGCGCATAAGCCACAATTCCTGCTACCAATGTCCAGACAGTTCCAGACTTAAAATAGGTAATAAATAACCGCAAAGATCCCAACCCGAAAATAGCCACCAATAACTCGTCGCGGTTCTTCAAGCTATTCACCACTTCGTTATGTAGCGGATGCAAGGCAAAAAGCACCGCTATCATCAGGCACCAAAAGACATTCCATGCGGAGAACAGCCTGCGAATACAACTAAACAGCAATGCGCCGGCCAATATCATGAGCAGTATGTTGATTAGGTGGCTCATCTTAACATTCCATCCAAATAGCTCATACTCCAAAGCAAATGTGGCTTCTGCCATAGGACGATACCCGTAGCCTTTGCCATCAATAACATCATAATTGCTTCTGAAAATTTCCCCAATACCGGATACACCCTTAACCACCTGCTCGTTTTCGGGAGTGGTCACAAAATGATCATCCAGAGCATACCCGTTTTTAAGCCCGGATCCATAGCCGGCAAAGACCATAAGAATAAGGACGGCATAAGGTCTTACCCAGTGCTTTCCAATCCAATTGTTGAAATGTTCGATAATCGTCATTAATTAATTACAATGCGAATTGATTTCAAAACTAACCAATTGTCTTTCGAGCCAGGCCGGGAAGTTGGTCATCATGCAATAATTTTGATCCTCACCAGTCAACAACATTAATAATATGGGAAGAATGTTTTCAATAGTATGGGTTCTGCTGGGACTCGTAAGCTGTGGTAGCCCTAGTGAACCTTCTGGTTCCGGCACAACATCAACTTTTGACAGTACACTGGCAAAGCAGTTAGGTGCTGATAAATTTGGCATGAAAACCTATACCCTCTGTTTCCTGAACCCAGGTCCGCCAACATTAATAGCGATTGATGAGTTACAACAAATTAACCAGGAACACTTTAAACTCATTTCGCAAATGAGTGAGCAAGGCTATGTAGTTCTGGCAGGAACTTTTCCAAAGCCTAAGCAGCACGCAGAAATGCTGGTTTTTACTGTAGATGAACAAAAGGTCCGTGAACTAATGGCCGATGACCCTAAAATTCAGAGAGGATTGCTTACCATGGATTTTACCCCCTGGTACAGTTCTGCAGCTCTTCCTGAACTTGCTAAAGTGCACCAAAGAATTGATGCCAATGCACATACAAGCAGGACGAATGAGTAATACCAAAGGAGTTTTCCAGATATATTTTTCAAGAAATCGTGCTTGTAAATCAGGCTTGCGATGAGCGAAGAGAAATTCCCATTACTGTTGTTTGTAACCGGACGCGAACGCTCGGGAACCACACTGCTTCAGCATATACTGAACCTGCACCCGGAAATGGTGGTTGCTCCCGAATCCACTTTTATATGGGACCTGCTTCCCATGGTAAAAAGGAATGCGCAACAATACTTTGATAGGCCCGACTCATTTATCCGGCTTCTGCAAAAGGATATTCGCTTCAACCTGTGGAACCTGGATGACAAGACTATCCGCGAGGAAATAGCGATGGTAGCCAGAGCCGGGAACAAAAATTTTCAAGATCTATTAGTATCGATACTACGTGCCTACGGTCTATCAGAAGGAAAGCCTACCCCAAAAATTATCGGGATCAAACACCCCTCTTTTGCCATGTTTTTGCCTGAACTTCTGGCCGTTTTTCCCGAGGCTCATGTGCTTCATATTGTTCGAGATTATCGGGATGTACTGCATTCCATGCTTCAACTTCCGTTCGAAACCAAAAACGTATTTACCATTAACCACCGTTGGGTGAATTATAACCGTACGTATCGCAAGGTGGCCGAAAAAGCAGCTGAAAGATGCACGGCATTGCGTTATGAAGACCTGGTGCAAAACCCTGAACGCACACTCTCTCCATTTCTTGAAAACCATGGATTGAAATGGCAAAATGAGATGCTGCATGTGGCTCAATATATCAGGCATAAGCCAGTGAATAATTTGGTTTTGAATAAGTATCAAAAGCATTTAACCATGCCTATATCCAGTCAGTTAATTGGTGCTGGAAAAGCCGCCTTAACTGCCCGACAATTGAAAATAGCTGAAAGCATTTGCGGGAAGTTGGGGCTTGCTTATGGATATGAAATGACCACTGACCAGCCCAAAATAAACGCTGCGGTAGGTGCTTTAACCAGACTGTGGGCATCCTTGTATTTCAGGGCAGAGCGGTTTAGCAACCGGTTGCTACCTTTTTGGAAAATAAGGTATTTGAACTTTAAAAACTTCTTGGCAGCCGGATGGCATAAGGACTTGTCCAATTGACTCAAGGAGTTATGAATACATTGGTTTACCGGCCTTAGAACTTTTAATGACAAAACGAAACTTCTTTTTTATCACAAGCAGGGGACGCTCGGGAAGCACCATGTTGAGGCTTATGCTCGACGCCCATCCCAATATTCTCATTCCGCCGGAAGCACATTTTATTAAAAACTTGTACTCCACTTATGGCCGAAAAAAGTCCTGGTCATTAAAAGACAAAGAACGTTTCATTGATGATTTGCAGTTAGACCATAAAGTCAAATTTTGGAGACTTGACTACGGGCAACTACGAAAAGCGCTTTTAAAGCTGCCACAAAACACAGGTTTCCGGCAGGTATGTGACACGGTCTATTCATGCTATTCATCACCCTTTCCCAAAAAAGAAATTGAATTCTTCGGCGATAAGGCTCCAAACAACAGCCTGTATTTGGACCTGTTGTTGAAATTATATCCTGACGCCATTTTTATACACCTGGTAAGGGATTACAGGGATGTTATTGAAGCCTTCCTGATGGTCAATTTTGAATCGCACGTTGTCAGTTCACTGGCTTACCGCTGGAATATGTATAATGAACCTTTTCTGCGCTATCAAAGGCAATTTCCTGACAAGTTCTACCTGGTTCGGTATGAAGACCTGGTGGCAAATCCTGAAAAAGAGATGAGTCAATTGCTTTCCAGACTCAATTTGTCATTCTCCTCTGACATGCTCAGGTTTCATGAAACAGCGAAGGAGATCAAAAGCCATTTGAAGGATGACGAATCGCACTTTTTCAAATCGCTGGATGAACCCATTAATACAACAAAAGTAGGTCGGTGGCGAACCGCTTTAAATGAAAAGCAAATCAGAACGGCAGAGCATATATGCGGGAAATTGGGCCAAAAATTAGGCTATGAGCCTGAGTTTGTAAAGCATCCAAAACCACATCAATTGAAGTATTTGGCAGGCTTTGCCCTGGCCCACGCCTTTCCAACCATGGATCGACTGCTTTTTCATTTTCCTCTTTGGGTGAAAAAAAGTTGCCTTGTGATTTACAACAAGTTTATTGGGAACATACTTCAACCACTATTAAGCACTAAAACAAACCAGGAAGAAGGAACCTAATGATGAAACACCCAACTATTTGGAACATCAGGGCTAATGACTTTAATGGGCAAGTGCCTGACTAAATCGCTTTACCAACTGCCTGCCATACGCCATTTTAATAAATGGGAATAACAAATAACGATTGAACCAACTGGCGGGAAAAGGCATGGGACGCAGTATATCAACTATGAGAATAACCCGCCTTTCCTTACAGTGATTGACCACCTCGTGCGACCATGAATCATCAAACAGTACACTTTCGGCCTGCCTCCAGGTATATGTGGATTGGTGAATGTGCAATTGCGGTGGTACATCAACCGGCACCGTAATACCTAAATGATAACGCAAATACCCCATGAAAGAACCACTATGTCTTGCAATAGATTTTCCAGGTGGCAAAATTGAAAAAAAAGCCTGAAAAACCTGTGGAACCTGGTTGATCCATTCGAGTGTTTTGGAAAAATGCTTTTGTGCTTCGGAAGGTGTTGCCCCCATGGCTTGCAACAAAAACACCTGCCAGTTTTCGGTTGGCTTATTTTCCCGGGCCAGGTTACCCTGGTAAGGATCCACCTGGTGATAACCGGGCAGAATATTCAAATCCAGGGCATCCCATTCGGTCTTTATTTCATGGAAATGACGATCCAACTCCAGTAATTCCGGTCTTGTTTCTTCAATATCAAAAAATACAGGCCTTTTCCGACCGCTAGCCAGAAACCTGAAATAACTGTTTATCATATAGCTGATAATGTTCGACATACCTATTCCGGGGGCTTCTGAGTATTAAATACAACTTTGTACAGACCTGTCTTTTCTCTAACCAATACCGGTTGCAACCAGCCGGGCAATTTATCTTCAAACAAATCATTCAGCCCCGGGCGCCAGGCTTTTTCAATAATGCCGTAGTACACGTATGAAATGTGTTGTTTTGCCAGGACACTTTGCAAACTGTCCGCATTATTCACGTAAGGGAATGGTACAAGCGCTGCTCCGTTTTTGTAAACCACGTTGGGCGTTAACGCAGCCACCTTCTCTCCTTTTTCGGGTTGAAAATGGGTTAATTCTGCCAGAATTTTATTGTGATTCTCCAATCGCCAATTATATACCGAAGCATCTACCAAACAGGTAAGCAACAAAACCAGCCAAACCATCACGTTAAATCGCTTAGATTTTCCCTTCAACAACAACGACACTATCCGAGCAATGAAAGCCATATAAAATGGTAATAGAAACAAGCCAAACCGATGTCTGTGAAAAACCAAAAGCAAGGCCAGAAAGTACAGAACAGCCGGCCCATACAAGCCGCCATATTTCAGTATCCAATTCTTGATGGCGCCACCTTTCAGCTCTTGCCAAATAACCGGGGAAAAGCTGATGCAGAGCAGCAGCAAAACAGCCATCAAAGGCCAACCTACTACAAACACTGCATGATAGGCGGTATTTTCAAACAAGTTGAGCACCACCCCTTTCACGATGTCTCCTGCATAATTCTTCCAAAGCTCACCAATGCCGTTGACCTGAAAAGAGGAATCCACGAGGTCCTGTTGTATATAAACTTCATCAAACAGAATTTCACGGTCTTCCGCATTCATCAGAAAGGGATAATCAAAGGTGATTCCCTCTTGTTTTGAGAAAACAAGCTCATAAGCACTGTTCAGGTAGTTTTTGTTTTTGAAGGGCTTCCCGTACTCCAAAAAGCTCAAGTATCCATAGGGTGCAATGGTAACCACAAACAGCAGCAGATATACAGCAAAAGCCATGGCATGTGAACTCCGATTGCGCTTGAACAAAAGCACCATACGGGTAACTAAAAAAGCTATAGGAATTACGATGAACACATACCGGGTGAGAAAAGCCAGCCCGGCACAGACACCAGCGATTGCTACATATATGAGTTTTTTTCGATCTGCAAAATACACAGCCGACAGCGCCAACACAGCTGCGAACATATCGGTACCACCTGAATAAGAGAACTGCCAGAAGATGCGGTTACACATCAGGAAGGCAAGCGTCAAAATGGCCAGTCGTGGCGAGAAATGGGCACTGATGAGTCGATGGGTAATGGCCAAAAAAACCGTAGCAGATGCAGCACTAATGTACTTGGCTGAAATGAAAAAATCTCCAACCACACTTTCTACCAATGCCAGTAGCATGGGATACACCGGCCCATGGAAAATATCGAAAAGAAAATGCCCCTGCTGGATAGCCCTGGCTTCTCGCACGTAATAATAGAGCAGATCAACGTCAACCCCAAAGCCTGGTAGCGCATGCCACTGAACCAACACTATACTGAAAAGCAGGTAAAGCGCGGGATACCACGTACAGAACCACTTGTACCATTTGTGCTTGCCTCCTTCCATCTTCAAAATATGCTCAATGATACGTGAATTTCGATTTTAACTTAAAGAAAGGTTTTTCAACCCACTGCCACAGTAATATGGCGGCCACAAAGGAAATGACCGCATATACCACAAAGCCCAATAATAAATTTCCAAGTCCCTTTTCCGATACCTTCATATATTCCATCACAATCCACATTATGGGAAAGTGCACCAGGTACCATCCATAAGATATCTTGCCCACAAAAACCAGGTATTTGTTCTGCATAATCCCTGAAAACCAATTATTGGTGCCCACACACCAATAGATGATCCTTACACAAAAAAGACTAACCAAAGTACCAAAATAGATGGAAGGGCTTACCCAACCTGAAAGTGCCGCAAACAGCATAACACTTACAATAACCATCATTATGACAAAAAAGCTCTTTGAACGCACTGCAAGGGCATAAGCTCCGGAGTTTTTGCCTTCCCTAAGCGCTAAGGCCAACAATGCACCTAAACCAAAGGCATCTACCCGGCTTAGCAATTGGGCGTGAACTTGATAACCGGGCAATTCCCATAGTTCTTTATATACAAAACGGGCGCCAATACTCAGAAAAACAAGGCCCGCAAACAAAGGAATGCGTCCCTTGGAAGGTATTAAATACAAGACTAGGGGCCATACCAGGTAAAATTGCTCCTCAACCGCCAGCGACCAACTATGGAGCAGGCTGATGTTCTCTGTAAGCATTTCCAGGGGTTGCCGAAGTACCATAAAGTTTTGGGTAAATGACAAAAACCAACCCAAATTTTCCTGGTAATAGGATGTTGACAGTACCGTCTTGTTATGTAAAAACCAGGGGATAATGCCAATGAATACTAATAAAAACACGTAATACGCCGGGTAAATCCTAAGCCCACGTCTTATGTAGTAATTCCTGAACCCTGCCTTTTTCTCCAGAATACCAAACAGGATACTGGTGATGAGAAAGGATGAAAGTACAAAAAACAAGGTGAGGATAGAGTCGGCCAAAAGATTCAAGGCAACCACCTTCAAGTTCCAGTAAGCATAATGCAATATCACTACTCCGATGGTGCTTGCTCCGCGCAATCCATCTAGCGACAGGTACCTGGCTCTCCCATCAATCCGAGGGGATGTGTTCCTTTCCTTGTTCAATCAGTGATTTTTGGAACCGCAATACGGGAATTAATAAAAGCTTTAATCGTATCGGCCAAGGCTTCTTTCATGTCCTCCTGGATAAAGTGCGAAGCTCCTTTTATTACGGGATGATGCACCCCTGCGGCCCCTTTAATCTTCACCAGGATACTGCGCTGTGATTTTGAAAACGGATCATTTTGCCCGAAAATGACCTTGACTGGTCCTTCAAAATACATTAATTGTTTCAAGAGCTCAACATTCTCCTGAGCCTCTGCGTCCTGAGCTTTTACCGGCACAAGTCCGGGAGCGGTTTTAGGGCCAATCATATATGTCTTATCTGGAAAAGGGTCCCTGAAACCATTTGCTTCTTCCGGGGCTATTCCGTTCTGTATAAATTCTTTACGTTTCCCACGCATTATGTCAAAGGTCCAGCCATATTTGACCCAACGCTGCCATTTCAAGAATGCCTTGTTTTGAATATCGTGGTGTGGCAAACCCGTATTAAGGGTTACCAGCCCAATAAAATGCTCGGGGTATTTAGCCACCAAACGCAGACCTATCAACCCTCCCCAATCATGTACCACTAAAATCACATTTTCCAATCCCAGTGAGTCAAAAAGTAAGGTTTTGGTCCATTTTTCCCAATTGTCATAACTGTAGGCCGATGGATCTGTAGGTTTATCACTTTTGCCAAAACCAATCATATCCGGTATGATCATTCTATAACCCATCTTTTCTAAAATGGGTATTTGATGGCGATACAAATAGCCCCACGAAGGTTCACCGTGCAGCATTACTATTGTAGTGTCTGACTGGCTATTCAAATCGACGTAGTGTTCCCGTAAACCGTCTAGTTTTACATAATTTTCAGGATAAGGGTAAAATTTTTTAGAAGCATCAAAGCAAGAATCAGGAGTTCTAAGGAATGGAATCCCTGAAAGTGTTTGCCTGGTTTTTGGCTGAGAAGTGCAGGAGCAAAAAACCGTGAGCAGCACACAGGAAAAGAATAAATTGGAATATCGGTAATTTACTCGCATGGATAAAATGGATACAAAGTACGCATAACCTTGGCAGAGGTGCACCGCTTTTAAATTATCTTTCCTTGCTTTGCATAAATATGAGCTTATTCAACTATTCCGTTGTAATACCCGTTTACAACAGTGCCAAAACGCTTCCAGAGCTTGTGGAACGCATTGATGAGGTCATGAAAGTGTTTGCACCCTATGAGTTGATATTGATTGACGACTTAAGTACCGATGATTCATGGGAAGTAATGAAAAAGGTTAAGAACGGTAGAAAACACATCCGCTTGATTCGGTTTAGCAGAAATTTTGGTCAGGCCGCTGCCTCTATCTGTGGTATCAGGGAAGCAAAATCCGATACGATCATCTCCATTGATGATGACTTGCAATTTCAACCGGAGGATATTCCGAAACTTATTACGCATTATGACCCTGAAAAGCACTATGCCGTTTTTGGAGTGCCAAATAAGAAAAAGAGGGGGGCAAAGGGCTTGATGTCGATGATTGTGGACTATATCATTAAACGGATGGCTTTTAAAAACCAAGACTCATCCCTTCAAT
>WGNN01000119.1 GCA_016124515.1 bacterium | reverse complement strand
TGGCTTTTTAATTTAATACAGTAAAAAAGTCTCTTAATCCACTTAAAATACTTTGAACAGCATAAGAAGCAAGGATGAGCCCCATGATTTTACTAATAACGGTTATTCCATATTCCCCAACTTCGTTTTGTACAATATTTGCCGCTAATAGCAAAAGCATTGTCAAGGAGACGACTAATAATACTAATATTGTTGAGATTGCTTGTTCTTTAATGGTGTATAAGTGGTTGTCTGTCATTAACACAACAGCCATAATTGCCCCGGGAGGAGCAATTGATGGAATTGCAACAGGGAAAATTGTAACATGCTTGTAGTCTTTGATCAGATGTTTTTCTGATTCTGGTTTTCCTTCTCCAAATATCATTGTTAACGCAAACAAGAATAGAATCACCCCACCGGAAATTTGGAATGCGTCCAGGGATACGTCCATTCCTTCAAGAATAATTTGTCCAACTAAAATGAAAAACAGCAGGATTAGAAATGCAATGAATGAGGCTCGAATTGCGATTTTGCGTTTATGTTTATTGTCAAAATGCTTAGTGGCTTCCAAATAAACGGGCACGGAACCAAGCGGGTCAATAACGGCAATAAGGAATAGTATTTTAGTTAGTACTTCAGTAGCCATGTTAATGTATCTTTTGGCCTTTAGTTGTAAACGAAAGTCCCTGTTGACCGGAAGTTGAAATCATTATTGCTTCAAAGAAAGGGTCATTTGAACTTGCCTTTATTGTCCATTCAAATAGGAAGTTGGCTCCGGTTCCGCCTTCCTGATCTCGCTCGTCAATGATTATTTCTACTGTTTCCATTGGAGCAATAAATATAGGTTTGTCAAAATAGGTTCTAATAGAATTTCCTTCCGTGTTAAAGTATTCTGCCTTGTTAATGTAAATAGTGTCGGCTCTGTTTACATTTCTTATACTCACGGTTGCTGCCAAATCATGGGTTCTGTGTTCTGTCTGACTGTAAATTTGTGAATAGACTGAGAGATAAGTCGTTCCATGAGACATAGAGTTATCAAGGTCAAAATCAATTGTTCTCTTTTCCCAATTAACTGGATTAATGGAGCTGACTTCAACTTTTTTCTCTTTACATGACTGAAATAGCAGCAGCAGTATGAGTATTTTAATTGGCTTCTTCATCGTTTTTATTAGTTGTCACTTACTTGTTTTTTTAACCCCGTCCTGAATTGCTTGTTCAAGTATGTCAATGTTTATATCTTTCAATTTTTTGAATTTAATACAATACCCTGTTATACTTGCTTTTCCTATCGTTTTTCCATACGTTTCCGGTAAATATTTTTTTTCTTCAATACCAATAATATACACCGAAATTCCTGTTGTGTTTCCACTGATACCCACTTGATAAAAGTCTCTGGTTTTGCCATCGGCATATTTTATCGTTTGAAATCCATACCCAATGTTAGGGTTCGTAACAACCTTTCCTTTTTCGTCTTTGCCATCAAGGAACCATAATCTTGAATTTGGCAAAAGCTGCAGTATGCGTTCGTGCAATGTTCCAATGTCAGAACGTTTTGGCTCAGGTTGAGAAGCTATATAGTCTTTAATTTGTTCTTTTACGTCCATTGTATTTTCGTTTGTAATGTTGGTTTTCAATGACTACCAACGGTAAATTGTATAAATAGTGACAGAATGATGGGTAATTTTCTGTCAAACCAATGCATAGTTTGAGTGAGCGACAAACCTTGATATTTACCATATCGTTTTTCATTACTTATTTACAAAGTGTCGGTAGCAGCGTTTCATTTTCAATTAAATGACTGCCGATACTCCAAAGGCGAGAGTTTGGTCTTTGCCCGGAATAACTTGTTGAATGATTGCGGATATTCAAAGCCTAGTTGATAGGCTATTTCACCAACAGAAAGTTGTGTTGTGGTTAAAATTTCTTTTGCCTGTTCAATTAACTTTTCATGGATGATTTGTTGCGTAGTTTGTCCGGAAAGTTGTTTTAGGCAATCGCTTAAATACCTGGGTGATAAATTGAGTTGTGAAGCTAAAAATGAGGCTGTTGGTAAGCCCTTTTCTCTTGCTGTATTTTGAAAATACCGGTTTAATAAGTTTTCAACCTTGCTTAGCAATTCGCTATTGTTTGGTTTTCTGGTTATGAACTGCCGGTTGTAGTAGCGGTTGCAGTAGGTAAGAAGTAAATCAATGCTTGAAACAATTACGTCCTGGCTAAACCTGTCTATTGGCAGGTTCAGTTCTTTTTCAACCTGCGTGATGATGCTTTCAACAGATTTCTGTTCATCATCCGATAGTATCAACGCCTCATTGATTGCATAATTAAAAAAACTGTATGATTTTATTTTCTGATCCAAAGGATACGTTCTCAAAAAATCAGGGTGTATTGCTAAAGTCCAACCTTCTTGTGGTACGTAATTTCCCGGCTCTAAAATATTTACCTGTTTAGGCGAAAAGAACGACATAATACCTTCATCAAAATCGTAGGATGTTTGCCCATATTGCAGCTTGCACGGACAATCTTTTTTGAGTGTAATTTGATATAAGTCTGAGATTAATCGGGTACGCTGCTCAATTTCATTTTTATGATAATCTTCAAACCGCAACAAGCTAAACAATGGGTGTTTGGGTTTAGCACAGCCCAATAACTGGTGTTGCTGCGCGATTGACTTGATATGCAGGGTAAATGTTTCTTGCTTGTCCATCGTATCCAAAGTTAAGAATTAAATGCCCATTTGCTTTCTTTTACTTTTAGCAAACTGCTTTGCGATGGTAGTATTAGGTATCAATGCTACCACCTTGGCTGACAATGCATTCATTCGGCCTGATACGTGAAATGCTTTTTTCTTCTCCAGTGCGTATATCATTTCTGTGGCTACCTGTTTGGGTGTTTGTGTTTTGGCTCCGGCTGTTAATACTTTCCCCCATTCATTGTTATTAGCTGGCGTATTCATAAAATTAGATGTGGTAAGTCCGGGACAAAACAACATGACCTTTACACTATATGGTCTGCATTCTTCGGTTAATGCTTGGGTAAAAGAAAGCACAAACATTTTAGAAGCCGCATAAACACTCATATACGGACTGGGAAAAAAGGATGCCATAGAACCTACATTGATGATGCTGCCATTTTTATTACTCACCATATCAGGAAGAAACAGATGGCAAAGTGCAACCATAGAAGCATTGTTTATCTGTAAAATTTCCAGCTCTGACTGCAAATTGTTTTTTACAAACTCGCCACTTGAACCAACGCCTGCATTATTTACAAGAATATCTACGAATACATTCTTCTTTTTACTTTCTTGGTAGATGAAGTTTGGTGTATCAGGTTTGCTAAGATCGGCTACAATATAGTCAGTCCCGATTTTGTGTTTATCTGCTAAAACATGGCAGAGATGCTGTAATTTTTGTTCGTTTCGGGCAACCAATAACAAATTTTGCTTTTTCTCTGCAAATTGGTAGGCCAATGCTTCTCCTATTCCACTGGTGGCTCCCGTAATTAATGTGACTTTCATTTTTATATTTTTAAGATCACAACAAATTAAAGAGAAGCAATAGCCTTAGAAAGTGTCCATAAGTAGGATAATTGTGTTCAAAAACGAGGCTGTTTTATACCTTGGTGGTAATGGTTGGGCTATGAGCAATAGCGGTTTGCGTGATGCTTATCTGTCAAGCTGGTATAAAGTACGGGCGGGCTACAAACCTTGAAATTTGCACTTCCCCGCTATTGCTTAAACAAAATGTTGCCAACAGTTTTTATATCTCAAAGTATTCTTTTCTATTAATTTTATAAAAATCCAACATTATTGCTAGAACTCCTTTAATTTCAGAATCAAGTTCGGATGGTTTTTTTAGCAATTGAGAAAAAGCTAATTGTTCAAAGATTTTTGCCCAACTAAATATCTTTTTTGTTGTCTCCACTTTTGAATAAAACTCCTTTAGAATATCCATTTCTGTTGTATCAAGGGATTTTTTGATTTCATTAACAGATATTTTTGAATCAGCAATTCTTACAGCCATTTCAATTGTTCGGTTGACTCCATCTTTCCCTAAATTGCCATATTTAAACCCATCACTAAGAGCTTCCTTTCTTTTATCCGATTCTAAAAAAGCAATATCTTTTAGTATAAAATCAAGAATTAATAAACTATGTGAAAGTGTCACGTATGTTGCTCTAATTGCAATATCTTTCTTTTGCTTATCAAAACATTTGCCGATGAAATAATTTAATAAAATCAGTGTTGAATTATAACCACTAAAATCGAGTTCATTTAATAATCTTGATTTGGAAGATTCATATAGATTATTCCAAGTCTGATTACGATATTCTTTAAAACTTTTTATTGAAGCAAATAACTGACTCAAATCTTCTTCCGATAATCTTTCATTACTACCTTCTGGTAATTTTTGAAGAAAATTACCGTCAAGAATTGTCGTTTTATGTTTTATACCATACTTGCGAACAACATCTTTTTTATCGGAAGTTGCAACTACACAATTATCAAAACCTAGTAATTCTTGTAAACCCTTTGCCCATAAAATTCGCTCAAATGCTTTAGGCGTTTTTTTGTTTTTGATGTCAACGTTTGTTCGGACTCTATCCAAGCTAGAAAACCTCCCATATAAGAACAGATCAATATCCGTAATTTCATTGCTTTCAAAGGAATATTTAACGCCTCTGGCAACATAGTAACCATTATTACGAAAGTAAGTCCTAAGCTTTTCTTCCATAAGTTCTCCTTTTAAAAGTTTTGTCTGATTTTCCATTAGCGTCTCATTGTTCTTAAAAGTTCACCAATATTTTTATTTCCAGATGTGTCTTTTTTTCTCCTATTTTTAGTCCTTACTTTTTCAGGACCAGCATAGCTTGAAACATTAGAACTTTTCAAATCGGTATTAATTGTCTCATATTCTGCTAAGTCTCCATGTTCCAATACAGCCAATGCTAATTGACCAATATCGATTTTAATAACCGCATATAATACATGCCACTGCCTGCACTTTGAAGTTGTATGACTCTGTTAAGTTCCAAAACCTGATAGTCTTGACCAATTGCAGTACAAGGGCCAACTTTACTACCTCTTAACAATTTTCTCAAAGTATTTCTTAACATGGAATAGCCTTGTATTTTACCACGACTATTTGAGCTAATATGCATTCCGTACATCAAAGAGGCTATAAATGCCTTTGCCAAATCTAAAGCATCATCTTCAAAAGGATTTCCAAACTTGGAAAAAGAAGATGGTTTGGTTATGAATATTTTTGTATGCGTTACATTGCTTACTTCATTAAAATCATACATGGCAATTGCTTGAAGTTTGTTTAGCAAATTATTACCTAAAATAGAGTGAGCCTTTTCATAAGTAATACAACCTTGCTCTGTTAATAAAGCGTCAACTTCTGAAACTTTACTCATTTCCGACGATGATAGAGAACCCAAAACTTTTGAAGTCTTCTCAATAGCGTCGTGTTTAAAAAGATTTCCGTTAAAGTAAACCTTTTCGTTGTCAAAAACTTCATAATCAATTAAATGAATGTCTTCTGCCTGTTTTAACAGACTGTCAGTTTGCTTGCTTGCAAGTTTATAGGTGTCACCAAGATAATCTTTTAAGATATTATCTTTAATTGGTGTATCAGAGCTATAATTTGCAAGTTCTAGTGATGCTTTTTGAAAGTTGTCAGTTGTTGTATTGTTGAAAATGTCTGATGTATGAGAAAGAACACTTGATGTTGTGATTCCCAATACTGTAACATCCCCAGTTTTAGAAGTATCTATCAATTGTGAATCTTCTAAAACTCCTTTTATTGCTGCTAGTTCAACTTTCTTTATGTTAGATGCTTTAGCAATGGCTTCAACTTTATCCTTTGATAATGTACTTTCTTCATCGGATGCAGCTAGACTAGATAAAAACAATCCACATTTCCCAGCTAGCTCTATATCTTCAAAGTCAGGAGCAATCGTAACATCTTGAATTTTTTTTGTATGATGAATTAACCAAGCTCCTTCAGTTCTTTTCTCCATGTTCGTATATTTTTTTAAATTGTTGGCAACGGTTAATATATGAAAAGTAGGCGGTTTCGAAGCACGAAACTTTTGTTTAATCGCAACGTTTGATACGAGCCAAAAGCCTTGATTTTACTACTGTTTCGCCTATTTTTTATATACATTGTTAGCGGTTTGTGCTTTTTTCTTTCTTCATTCATACCGAAATATTCTTTTGTCCGAAATGCAGGCTGTATCAAATTTGGCTGTCAATTCTCCATTATTACCAAAAGGACTTGCAGGAAGTATTAGCCATTCATTGTCTGATTTTGCCTTTTCAATAGCTGACGAGAAATCAAGATTACTCGTATCTGAAATACTTGTCAAATGAGATAGTGTGTCAATGAGAATTACCTTAAAACTGGGTAAAAACTCCTTACAAGTCGGGAAAAACTCAGCTTTATAAATCCCGTCTTTTATTTGTTGAATGCTGCCTGGGATTAGGAGTGAGGTGTCAAAAGTTAGGATTGTAAAATCCCAAGAACCGTAGTCGTCATATACTTCAAAGTGTTCCCTGTTATTTCCACCGTATGTAAATGCTGTTTGTTCGTTTGTCGAAAAGGATAGAAAGTGAGTTTTATCCCATCCCACCGCAATATGTTTGTTTATCAGGTTTTCAAGTGTGTCGCTGAAAATTTCCCGACCGTTTCCACCATTACAAAGATTTGTCAGTAGCAAACCACTTTTAAATGTTTCCTTTAGTTTCCGTTTTTTATGTGGGTCTGCATCTCCACGATATAAATATTTCGGAAGTTCAGTCATTAATTACTCAGTTTCAATGTTGAAAAATTTGCAGAAATAATATGATCCTGTTTTGCTACCGTCAAGACCTGTTGTTTTTCCAATCATAAAAAACTTCATTTCATTTAGGTTTTTGGTATTAGCCGATTCAGTTTCATAAATTTTTCCGCCAATACTAATATGAACGTTTTTGTAAAAAGTGTATGGATAGAAACCCCTTGAATCAAGGTAGTTGTAGGCGTAAACGTTTACAAAGTCGCCATTTGACTTTTTGCATTTAACAGTACTCTCAAATTTCAAAAGGTCTTTATCCATCATATAGCCTTCTGTTGCAACAGATTTCTTATACTAACTTAATGCCGTTAAAACTTGATTTTGAAGGTAAAAACTAATTCCTGTTCCCCATCGACTCCATTGTCTATTATGTGAATCGTATTGTGAGTTGGAAAATATTTTGTCGTGGTCGTAATTATTTCTGCCGTCACGTCACCTGCTCCATTTTCATAAGTTACGGTCAGTTTTATTGGTGCAATATCGTGTGGAATGTTGAGCTGGTTTAGAATACTCACAAAAGCAGACTTGTTTTCACTGTCCGTAAAGCGAGTTGCATACTCCTCAGAAAGTCCTTTTGTTGTAATTGTTATGTCGCTGTCTGTGAATTGACAGAATGATTTTGAACTGACGAGTAGCAAAATCGTGAGTGTTAAAAGTCTTTGTTTCATTCTTTATTGTTTTTGTCTGCTTACTCTTTTCGGTTTTCAGCTTCTCTGTTTCGGTCTGCTGTGTCGTTTTTTGCATAACCGCTAACTTGGTAATACTGCTAACAAATATAGCATTATCCCTCTATGAACAACATTTTTAGTGCTGTTTTTGATAAGCATTATCCCAAATTGTCAAATGACCATTTGAGCCATCAAATGGAACGATTTGTAAAGGCATTCATCTTTGTTTCCAAAGAAACATAAGCAAAAAACAAATGCCTAGGAGCGCATTAAGACAAGGCAAGGTTTGTTGTATTATTCTGTCTTAATTCCTTAAGCTTATATTTCCGATTCGCTCGATCCATCCCAACCTTCCCCAAGGGGAAGGAGCCCAATCGCTTGAGCAACAATGCTTAGCTTATTGAACTAGAAACCAAAAACTAACCCGCTGCAATTTTCAATTTGTATTTTTCAATTTTTAATTGCTTGTGACATTGGACTTTGGACATTGGACATTCACATCCTTTAAACTCGCTTGCACCCAATTTTCAATTTGTATTTTTCAATTTTTAATTGCCCCCCTTTAAATTTTAAACTTTTCGACTTTAAACTCTAATCCCTCTCCACCTTGTACAGCATCAGCGAGGCGATTTGTGTGGCTTTGCTTTTGGCATTTTCAGCGGTTTGGCCGGCAAAATTTTCATCTACCGTTTGGTACCATAGCTTTAGCCAACGCTCAAAATGTTCGGGTTTCATGGGCGATTTTCGGTTGAGTTCCATGTGCTTGAGCATGGGATTTCCACGATAGGCAGTTTGGCCCAGTAGGGTAGCCTCCCAAAACGAACTGATAAGCGGTAAATGCGTTTCTAAATTGAGCTGAACCACTTTTGTAAAGAAATGGGAAATGAGCTCGTCTTTCATGGCTTTGTCATAAAAGAGCCTTACAAGCCGCGAAATGTCTTCGGCATTTTCTATATCGTTCATTAGTTTTTCTTTGGATAAAACAATTGGTAAAGTGCGGCTGCATGCATCAACAAGGCGAAAGGAACCAAAAAACCGGGCAATAAGACATAGGGAAAATAGGCAATGAGTGTGTTGGCCGGTTCGGTGTGGTAGGCTTGCAAGGGCGTGGGCATCGACAGGGCCGAAATGGCGACTATGGTTATTACCGAAAGAAGGCCAAAAATATTATAGACAATGGCTATTGTTTTGGATAGTTTGTTTTGCGCAAATACCAAATAACCCACAATGGGTCCCAGCACAGCGATTGCAATATCAAAGTTGTGACCTTCAAAAGTCATTTGTACCGGGATAATATCTTTCGCAAACATGCCCCACAAAAACAATTCTATCGGTATTCTAAAGGCCTGGTAATAATACGGTAGTTCAGCTTTGTTGGCCAGAATTATTTGTTTGAAATATCCATTTCGCATCAAAAGGAAAATAGCGATAAGAGGCACAATGAGTGTAATAAATTGTCGTGGTGGCAGACTGTTGAAATTGGTGAAAAACCCTGAATATGAGCTGAGCGCCAGCAAAACAATCCACCCAAACAGGGCAAAAGTTAGTTTCAATTGAAAATTGGCTCCGGCTTCGCGATCAATTCCGGCGTTTATTATACCTTTTTTGAGGTATGAAAGCAGCAGGGCAAAAGCTAAGAATACGATGCCGTAAAACAACATTCGCAGCAAAAACGGATCATAGCTCATGGCAATATGCGGTTTACTTCTTTCTCAAATTCAAGTTTCCAGTTTTCATAATGTTGGCCAGTGCCCGGTCCTGTAAAACCCGTGTGTATATAGGTTACTTTGTGGGTGCTGTCCATAAATATGAGCGTGGGGTAGGCTATTATTTCTGTGAGTTCCGGTATTTTTTCGCCGGCAATTTTTTTGTCGTACAAACCGCCCACCAGCAGCGGGTATTTTATTTTGTACTTGTCTTTGAGCTTGTGCAGCCGTGTTTTGGCATACCAAAAATCATCTTTCTTTTCAAAAGCAAGCGATATAAGTTCCAGATTTTCAGGTTTTTTGTGGTTGTACCAATTGCTCAAAAAAGCGGTCTCGTCCATACAATTGGGGCACCACGATCCCATCAGTTGCACTATAACTGCCTTGCCTTCAAGGTTTTTGTGCTGTAAATTGAATTTACTTCCGTCAAGCGTCCGGGCACTAAAACTAATGGTTTCATAGCCTTCTTTCAGTTGGGTGAGTTTGCCCGGATCGGGCAGGTGGGCTTCGCTATTGGGATAGGCTTCCCATGTTTCGTGCCAGGTTTGTCCGCTGTAAAAATCGCCGGTTATTTGGCCGTTTTCTGCAACAGTGCCGGTAAAAACAAATGCATGTTCACCGTCAAAAGTGCTCAGCTTCAATTCGTTGTCGTGCACATAGCCGGTCAGGTAGCGGTAGTCGCCTGTGGTGGTAAGTATGGTGCCGCTCAGGTGTTGGCCCTGTTGGCTAAACTCGGCTACCGACACGGTGCTATCGGCCAACATCGACTCGAAGTAAACCGAGTAGCGTGGTTTGAGTTGTGCCGCCGTCGTTTCATTTTCTACATTGGCTGATGCCGTATTGGTTTTTTGGGCAACGAAAGGCAAGGAGGCATTTTCGCTCAGGTATTTTTTCTGCCAAACACCACTAAATGATGAATCGGCAGCATGCCACACCGCCTCCAATTCCGTATCGAAAATATGCATGGGCACCCGCAGCGAGTCTTTGGTCAGGATAAAACTGTCAATCACAAATTCTTCGCCGCCATTGAGCAGGGTGAAGGTGGCCGGATGGTGTTGCAATACAAAAGAAAACTCCAAAACCTGACCCTGCATTTGCAGTTGAGCCGCATACATGCCTTGTGGTGGCAGGTTGTCTTTTGCAGGTTTGTGTTTGCAGCCAAACAAAAAGGCTGAAACCAATATGCCTGATGCTATGATGCTTCTTTTCATAGTGCTCAAAATTAGTCCGCTACTTCGGCTCGCCAAGTTATTTTGTATAAGTTTGTGTGCCTTGGGCTACCAAAATATCCATACTTATTGTTAAGATTTGATGTTATGAAACGCAATATCCTATTCGCAAGCTCAGTTGTTTTGCTGCTTGCAAGCTTGTTTGGCTGTGGCGGAAAACAGGCTGACGATGCTTCATTCAACTATAATATTCCCGCATATATAAAACCTTTTGCTGAGCCTGAATACAATAAAGCTACGCAAAAAGGGGTGGCATTGGGCCGGGCATTGTTTTACGACAAAAACTTGTCGGCGGCGGGAACGGTTTCCTGTGCAAGTTGCCACATACAACAAAAAAGTTTTAGCGATGGCCTGCCGCAAAGGCAAAGCGAGCTGAGCGGAAATAAATTGATGCGCAATGCTCCTGCACTCATTAACCTGGGCTGGATGGAAGGCTACTTTTGGGATGGCGGTGCGCCCAATCTTGAGTTTTTGAACACCGGACCACTCACAAGCCACGACGAAATGGGGCAGGATTTGCGTCAGCTGGTGGTTTTGTTACAAAAGGACAAGCAGTACCAGCACATGTTTATGGAGGCATTTGGCAAAGACAGTATTGAATTTAGCGATGTTTCCAATGCGCTGTCGCAGTTTTCAAGGTCGCTCATTTCGTTTGGATCGGCCTACGACCAATGGAAATCAGGTGGAAAAGAGCTTTCGGAAGAAGCCATGAAAGGCTATACACTTTATAAAGAGCATTGCAGCACCTGCCATACTGAAGGATTGTTTACCGACAATAGTTACCACAACAATGGGCTTGATTCGGCTTTTGCAAACGACACTTTGTTTGGCATAGAAAAGGGGCGTTACCGAATAACAAGAAGGGCGGAAGATATGGGGAAATTTAAAACACCTACCCTGAGAAATCTTTCATTTACAGCGCCTTATATGCACGATGGACGCTTTGCCAACCTGCAGGAAGTATTGCAACACTACAGCGGCGACCTGCACCAATCAGCTACACTCGATGCGGCCTTGAAAGGGGAGGACGGCAGCCTTGGCATTGACCTGAGTGAAGCAGATAAAATGGCCCTTACAGCCTTTTTGGAGGCGCTAACCGACTATGATTTTGTTGAGAACCCGGCGTATTCGGCTCCTGATTAACCCGCAAGGTCAATTTTATCATACAGAGTAAAATCGCCGGCACTGTGCACCCCTTTGTTGTTGCTGATATAGTAGTAGTATCTGCCGGTTTTCAGTTGGGCAAAATCTATGGCAATTTGCTCATTCACACAGCTTTCAAATACCACCAAATTACCTTCTGAGTCATAAATTTTGATAAAAATCTCGTCTTGCAGGCGGTGGCTTACAAGTACCGATTCTTCACTTATTTCAACAGAAATCAGGGTGGTTTCAGTAGTTGTACTGCCTTGGGCCTCAGGGTAATTTCCATGCTGTGCACTCGCAAGCGAAAAAGGAAGCAATACCGCCAATAAGAGCAGACCAACAGAGTAAAGTGTTCTCATTTCTTTGTCTTTTAAGAGCTTTAACTAACAGGGTGCAAGATGCAATGAAAAAATTTAATTTAATCGATACGAAACCAATGTTAGACGAATGAAATACGCATTAAAGCTTTGATAAATTGTTGTTGGTCTAATTGAGTTTGTTGTCAATTCGTTTCTGATGAAAATACAAGCCATTTTTGTGGAAATAGAGATAAACTCCATCTTGGAAATCACTTCATTAACAGGGTCTTGTAAGAGGCGGAACCGGAGTTGGTTTGCTTGGGTTTGCACAAAACTTTCGATGAAATTTGAGCTTTAACGAGAAAATCGCGCTTTAAACTCAAAATCCAGTTTTGCCCCATCCCCCGCCCCTTTCAGGTTCGGGCAGGCGGTCTTCCCCAAGGGGAAGGAGCTAAATTCCTTGTTAAAAAGTGCTGAACTATTAGCACCGGAATACAGAAACTAATCCAGTCCAATTTTCAATTTGCATTTTTCAATTTTTAATTGGAGCGCTTTGAACCCGCCCCTTTCAGGTTCGGGCAGGCCTTAAACCTTGAACTTTAAACTCCTATAAACCAATTTTCAATTTGCATTTTTCAATATTTAATTATCCTTCGAACTCACCTCCTTAGCGAAGCTGCGCTTGTAAGGTTCTTACTTCATTGGTGGTTTCTACTTTTATTAGGTACATCCCTGCCGGATAGCCGCTCATATCCAAAGGGCTTTTGAGTCCGGGATGCGCTACTGAGAGCAACTGTTTTCCTTCGGTTGAAAATACAGTGATGCGGTTTGGCAGGTAGTTGCATTCTATATATAATAGGTTGCTGAATGGGTTGGGATATAATTTGATGAGGTTTGGCTCGGTGCTTTGGATACCCACATTTTTTACTACTGTCACGGTTTTGGTAAACACATCTTTACAGCCGCTGCCCACATCTGCCACACGGAGTTTTATGGGAAATTGACCCAAGCTGTCAATAATAATATCCGGCTTGGCGTTGGCTTTATAGCTCAGGAATTGGGGCTCACCAATTTGCCAATAGAAGGTGGTATTATCCGGGTTAAGTACTGTGTTTTGCGGATGAAATGCTTGCCCCATATAAACAGTATCGGGAGAGGTAAAAAATGCATTTGGGGTTATTTTTTGGCTCACACGCAGGGCGGTGTCTTTGGCGCAACCATATACGTTATGGGTTTTTACTTCTATTATAATCGGGCGACTTGTGGAGTAATCATTTTTGTCGAATTTAAAGTAAAAACTATCAGTACTCAGCAGGCTGTCGTTAAAGCGCCACATGGTATTGGTTCCCTGCGATGTAAACAGCGCTGAGTCGTTGTGGCACAATGCGTTGCTGTAGCTGAGCTTGAAGTGCGGCAAGGGGTTCATTTCCACCATGAAGCTGTCGCTGCCGTGGCAGGTAAGGCCATTTATTTTTTGGGTTAGTTGCGCCCTGAAGGTTGTACTGTTCTTCACCACCCAGGTTTTTCCAAAATAGCGGGTGGCATTTTTAAAGGAAGTACCATTAATGTACCACTCGTATTCTGTGTCAGGGTTTTGGCCTTTGGTCAAATCTATAATATTGAGTTGGCAAACTTGTGTGTCGTTCAGTGCCTTTATGTTTGGAGATATGATATGGATGTTGGTTGAATCGAGATAGGTGCAGCCGTCCGCAGCATGCAAAAACATATAGGCCAGTCCGTTATTGCCAAAACTGTGGGTGCGGCCTTTTCCTAAATCAACTCCCTTGGGCTGTTGCCACGAATAGCTATTTAGGCTGTCGTGGTATTTATCACTAAAATCAATGGCTTCTGCTGTCACTTGGTTTCCGGCGCAGGCATAATAATCTGTTGCCGCCCTTTTGTAACTTATGGTGTGGTACCTGATGGTAAAAGTGTCGTTTACCAGGCAAGAGCCATCGCTAACTTCCACGGGTATTTTCACAAAGGGTACATTGCTATTAGAAACATAATTGATTGAGCTGTAATCAGTTGTTTTTGTATTGATGTCTTTCCAACTGATTTCTGGGGTAGTTTGGTAGTTTTTTGCACGTATTTCAAGCTTCAGCGTATCGAGCATGCAGTGTACTTTATCGTCGGACTTTATTTTGTCAATATATAGAAACGAATCGGGAACTACCAATGTATCATTTTTGTGAAAAACGCAGCCCATACTGTCAGAAGCTACAAATTGGTAGGGATATTTGCCGGGTTGGTTAAAATTCATAATGGTGGTATCGTAATACCTGTTCTTTGTGCCACCGATAGAGTTATAGTCTTGGCTAAACCAATTTGTTGATGAAAATCCTTGACTGCTCAGGTCTTTGGCGGTAAGTAGCATAACGCCGCAACCCAAATGTTTTGACCGAAGCTTGATATTACTTTTGTTTTTGCTCACGTGAATAGTATAAACCTGTGTAGTACTAAGGTTGATGGGGCAGTCGCGATCAGTGGCTGTAACTATAAATTTGTATGTTTTGCTTCCGGCAAGGCTGTCGTCAGGAGTCCAACTGAAATGCAATTGTGGCGTATCGCTGCCGTTTCCGTTTATTGAAATTTTGGCGCCGGGCAGTTCGCTCAAATAGCTAATGTATAAGGAATCGTCGCGGTCGCGATCGCTGGCGCACAAGCTGAATGAAATTTCCTCACCTGCGCAACTGAATATTTCAAAATTCTTGGCTTTCAGTGGATCAGAGCAGTTAATACCGCTCAATACCGGTGGGTTGCTATCAGGACATTTTATTATTTGTATGGGGATTTCGCGGGTTATATAGCCTTTGTATTCGCCATCGTGGTATATCTGGCATTTTATTTTTATTATAGAGAACTCCTCTTTCATTCCCCTGAATTTAAGGGCTCCGGTCAGGTTGTTGAATTGAAAACCACGCGGAAATTTCAATTCAGACCTTGGAAAACCTAAAAAGTTTATCGGCTTGTTAAAATAATAGGAACCATACCATTTCACCATTGCGGTGTCATCTTTCATTGGGCTTACAAGTTCATAATAAAGTGAGTCTTTCAAGTCAGGCGAGTGAACAGCCAATACATCCACATAGTCGCGCCCCTGGCAAAAAAGTGTTTGCGGCATACGCACCCATTCAGGCGCGTTGTAATTGAAGTTATTACAAAAATTCAATTCGGCATCAAAATATACATCGGTGTTTTGCGGACCTGTGGTTATACCCTTATTGCGGCAACATTCGCTCCAGCTCAACTTGGCTGCACAGCAACCTTTTGCCCTTAGGTCGGAGCTAACAAAAAGGGTTTGCATGGTAACTAATTGAAAGCCATAGGCAAATGAGCATGAGGGAGCATCGCAACGGGTACATTGGCCGGCGCATACCGGTAGCAGGTCGGTAGTACTTATTATTTGGTTTTTGTATTTGTTGCTTCCGCAGGTGCTTTTTATGTCAACGGGTGTATTGGAAATAGTGCCGATCTTACAATCAACAATTACTTCGGTGGTAATAATAAATGAATCTTGTCCAATTTGTTTCCATGTAATGCCACCACCCGAAATTGTTCCGGCAAGGGATGAAAAATGAAGCGCAAGGCTTCCAATTAAAATAATAATGTACTTTTTCATTTTGGTGGCTTTAAGTTGTTGTTTTTGTAAGAGCGCATAAGGGCGGGGGAGGTTGCGTCTATCTCAAAATATTTATTATACCTGAGTAGTTTTCGCTTTCACTACTAATTTGAATGTAGTAAGTTCCTACAGGTAGTTCTGCTATGGAAATCAAGTGGTTTGTAGCAGACGTTGTGGTAGTTAGCAGCAATTTACCGTCAGTAGCAAACAATCTGATGGTTCTGGGTTCGCTGTTTTCAAAACCCAAAAAGAGCTGTTCATTGGCCGGATTGGGGTATATTTTAATGGTGTTGGCAGTTGCTGTTGTCAAACCGACATATTTGGTGATAGCTATGAAATGCGAAACGGTATCGCTGCAATGGAAGGGAGTGGTTACGCGTAGCAATACCTTAAATGTACCAATACTGTCAATATTCATAATGGGATGGAAACCATCAAGCGAATCAAATACTGGGTTTCCAATGTGCCAGCTATAATCGTAATCTGATGCGTTATCCGATTGATTTACAGGAGTAAAGTCCACGCCGCTCATGGCTATTGCAGCAAGTGTAAATGCAACTTTTGGATTGGGAGCGATAAATATTTTGATATTGGTGTCGGCCTTGCAATTCTTTGTACTGCTGCATACAATTTGAAGGTTCAATTGGCTGTTAATCAAAAGACTGTCCTTGGAATTGTAGCTGAAATCCGCTCCGGTTTGTATGCCGCCATTATAGTTCCAGGTGGTGTTTGTGTAGCCTGAATTCAGATGGAGCGTTTGATGAAAACACAAGTGCTCAGGTGCATTTATTTGACTGAAATTCGGAGCTTGCATTACATTGATATGTATAACAGTATCAGCAGGGCAGGCAGGACGAATACCGGTGGGTTCAAAATGAAGTTTAACAATTTGCTTTTCAGTAAGTATTTTACTAATAAAAGATGTGCCCAGGGCTGAATCAACCACCGAGTTGTTTGGGTTAATAAAATACCAGTTGAATGTGCCACTGTCGCTGCTTGTTGCCCATAGATTTATACTGTCTCCCTGACAAATGGTCGTATCGGCAGCTGTTTTGAGCGCTGTTTTTGCAACTGATAAGTGGGTGGTATCGAAATATTTACAGCCAAATGAATCAGTGAGTTGCAGGTAATATTCCCCTTTTTTCGCAAATTCAATGCTGGAGTCTTTGGCTGAAATGACCGCTCCTTTTGAATCGGTCCAAAACCAGTACATGAGTTTATCAGCAAAGGCATTATTAAACAAAGTATAATTCAATTTTTGTCCCGAGCAAAAGTGCATGCTGTCGGGCAGCCACCTAACGGAATTTAGCCTACGGGTTTCTATGAGAATGGAGTCTGAAATTTGGCATTGACCGTCGTTGGCGCTCATGAAAAGAACTTCTTGTAAATTATTGGCAATGAATTTCGTATGCGAAACTGAATCATTGGTTTTCGTGCCATTTGACCAATTGATGAGAGGGGTTTTGGCTTGCCCTTTCGTTGCCACTTCAAAACCAATGGTATCATTTATACAGGACAAATAATAGTGAGAGAAAGGTTTGAACCGGAGAAAAGAGTCAGGTACCACAAAACTGTCGGTAAGGCTATAAACACAACCTATATTGCCGGTGGCTTTGTAGCTGTAGTGATAGACTCCGGGCTCTTTAAATTGTATTTTCAGGCTGTCGCGCAGGTTGAATTTACCCAAACTGTCTATTATGGTTTGCCCATTGATATTCCATATTCCAAATTTATAATGGACAGAATCAGGATTTTTTGTAGATAATTCAACCTCGCCGCATTTGGCGTAATGGCTTTTTACTTTTATGGCAGCCGGTTTGTTTACATAAATGCTTATTTCACGTTGTGCCTTGCCATTTATCGGACATGCATCATCGTAGGCTTCGGCTATTATTTTGTAAGGTATTGTACGCGCGTCGTTTGAATCAGGGGTCCATGAAAAAGTAACTCCCTGTCGCGTAGAGCCGGTATTTGTAGCAATTTGTTGAGCCCCTTTTATGTCATGAATCAACTTTACCCGCACGGTATCGAGCGAGTCGGAGTCGAATGCGCATAGCGAAAAGGTGAGCGATTCGCCTGAGCAAATTTCAATCTTAATGGGTTTTGCACTCGGCGTGGCGCAATTGATATCGCTCAAAACGGGTGGTGAATTGCTTGGGCATTTTATGATATACACGCAATGTTCTCTAACGATATTGCCGCTGTATTTACCATTTCTGTAAATTTCAACCTTTATATTTATTATAGACACTTCAGCTGTCATGGGTTGAACCCTGAAAGATCCATCAAATGAATCAAGTTCAATACCTCGCGGCGATTTAAGTCCCGTTTTTGGGAATCCAAGGTAGGTAAGTGGTTTGTTGAAACTGTAAGAGCCCTTCCAATACACTTTTTTTGAGGCATTAATGAGTGGTTCTGCAAATGAGAATACAAGGCTGTCGGAGTTATTTACCGGATTGGCATAAAAGGATTCCCTGTCTTCACGACCCAGACATAATATTAAATTCGGGTCGCGTGCCCACACGGGTGATGAATTGTTTACCGTATCGCAAATGTTTAATTCCGCGGTATAATATAGGTTTTCCCTCGCTCCACCTGTTGTTATAGTATTGGGTCGGCAACATTGCCACCAGGACAAATCCACTTGGCAGCAACCGTTTTTACGCCAATCGGCAGCATAAAGCATGGTAGTGATGGTGTATTTTTGGAGACCAAATTGAAATGAGCAACTGCTTAAACTACAACGCGTACACAGTTTGCCACATACGGGAGTAATGTCGAACCCACCACTAAGTTTTCCGTATAATTTTTTTGTACCGCAACTTGTTTCTGCCATTACCAAATCGGGCTGTAAGGCACTTCCGTTGCAATCGCGATATACCTCAACAGTTATTTTGAAAGTGTCGATACCGATTTGCTGCCATAGGATGCCTCCACCTGCTATGTGGTTGGCCTGCGATGCCATGGATGCCAAGGTCAGGAGTAAAACGATGATTAGTGGGCGCTTCATAGGGTTGCTTTCCCCTTAGATGCTTAAAGAAATGGCTGCGTTGCACAGTCTTTTGTAATGAGCTTGCGCTTTGCTGCGGCTTGTATGATTAGAAATGGTAATAATGGATGACCAAAGTATGGCCATCAGGGAATGAACCAATTGAAAAGGAACAAATTGATGAAAATTGCAATGAAATTATAAGTCTTTTTTTCGTGCAAAATTTATTTAATTCGCTTCTTCCGGGGTCCAAAAAAAATCCCCGTTGCCAACACACAACGGGGATTGAATTTCTTGAAACGATTTGCGCTATTCCTTTATGAAAGTCTGTTTGATGACACCTTTTTCGGTAAATAAGGTAAGGTAATACAAGCCTGCGGGAAAAGTTTCAGTTTTGATGGTCGCCCGGCTTTGGTTGCAGTTGAAACTCAAAACCAATTGACCGCTGCTGTTGTATATTTTTACCATGCCAAGCGCGTCTTGCTTGCCCACAATGGTGAGGGTTGCGTGTGCAGGGTTGGGGTAGATATTTAAATCACGCGATAAATTGTTGATGCCTAATGGCACAACAAGTATTTGTCCTGAAATTTGGTTGGTGTCTAAGCATTTTGTTGCTTTATCTTCTGTAATTAATTGTAAGTCAATATTGTATAAGCCTTTTGTGTATAAGGGTGTTCGGTAGTCAATGTGGTTCATTTTTGGTAACCAAGCCACATCCGATTGCCAATAAAAGTTATAATTATGTTTATTTGAAGTTGTGTTTTTGATGACTAATGTGTCGCCGACCTGAACGAAGCTTTGTTCGAGCACGGCTGTACCCTTTGGTGTATTAACTACTTGTAAAATTGCGGTGTCACGGGTGATGCAATTGTGGTTATTTGAATATTCATATATAAATGGAAAAAAACCTAAGCCATATTTGCTACCCTGCACCGTTAAAGGATTATTCTCGCTTAACAAGCTGTCGGACATCCATATACCGCCTGTTGGCTTGGCAAAAAGGGTGGCTGTGCCATTGATACAAGCGGTGAAGGTGTCAGCAGAAATAATTATTTCCTGAAAATCATTATATACTTTGGCCATAATGGTATCGGCTAATTTACAACCCATTGAATCTGAATAAGAATAGACCAATTGGTGAACACCCGGCCCTGCCTTAACGGCATAAAAAGTATCGTTATTTATTCCATTGCCAATCCAGCTTGCTGATAATATACTGTCGTGTTGTAGTGGTTTATAATCGTTGATGCACAATTCAAAATCGGGCATTGGCTCTATTTTAGACAATTTGCTAATACGAATTATTGCCGTATCAACTATACAAATGGAGTCATTAACTTCTGAATAAGTATATAGATAGGAGCCTGACTCTAATAAATTGGCATGAATGCTATTGTCAATAATTCCTGCGCCAATCCAAACTCCATTTGCTGGTTTGTCCCCTAACAAAAGCGTATCGGCATCCGTAGCACAAAATGTACGACTTGAAAATTTATTCTGTAAGAGCGACGGAAGTGATTTTACAACAAATGAACTACTTACATTACAATTGTTTAGAGTGTCAGTAATTGATAAAATAATAGCTTCATTTGTTATACTCGCTAAAGCAGGCAGGTCCAATACCAGCGCGGTGTCGCTCACGGTGGCTATTGATTTATATTGTGACTGCAAGGTCCAAGTGTAGCTGTAGTTTTCTTTTCTATTAATCACTTTTGGTACAAGCAGTAAGGTTTTATTGTTGCAAACTGCTGTATCAGTTAGGTTTACTCTTGGTTTGGCATATTTTACATTTATTGTTGTTGACAGGCTTTGGCTTAAGCAATCATCCACAAGCACTGTAATTTTTCGACTACCGGTACTTGAAAACGACACGAGCTGATTTGACATGTTACCTAGAAAAATGGTATCGTTTTCGTACCATTTAATATTGGTGATTTTTCGGCCCATAGAATCACTTACATGGAGCAAATAGTCGCCGCAATGATTCGTTTCTGATACGTTAATTGCCAGTTTGTAGTTGAAGGTATCAAATACACGGATTTTATAAATCTGTGAATTTATTCCATTGGTAGGGCAATGGTTGTCTATAGCCGAAAGGGAAATTTGATGCGGAAAAGTACTAATGTCAGTTGAGTCAGGTTGCCAGCAAAAGCTAAGTTGCTCATACAAGCCATTGGTATCCTTTTTTACTGTAAGCCCGTTTAATTTTGAAAAATAGGCAAGGCGTACGGAGTCTTTTTCGTTGAAGTCTGTTGCTGATACGGTGAAGCACAGTTTCTTACCTGCACAAGTATTAATTTCGAAATTCGCGGTTTTATTAGGGTTAGAAAGGTTTATTCCTGAAGGTATCGGTGGGCTGTTTGATGGGCAATTTAAAATTATATACTCCATTTCGCGGGTAATGAAGCCAATGTACTTGCCATTTTCATAAATTTCCGCTCTAACGGGTATGATTGTATGTTCAGTTTTCAGGCTTCTGAATCTAACCAAACCTGTCAGGCTATCAATATGATAACCGCGGGGCCAAGCTAAGTTTGCGTTGGGAAAACCTAAAAAATATACGGGAGCACATGATGAATAGCTACCGGACCAGGTGACCTGAGTTGAGTTTGTACATGTGTATCTAACAGAATCGCAGCTATTACTGTGGTCAACACCAAAGTCTAAGCTGTGGTTGGTTCCAACACAGCCCAAGCCAATGGCGGGTTGGTTCCAAGTGGGTGACGACAAAGCTTCACATAAATTAAGTTCTTGAGAAAGAATAATACTTGAATAGGATCCGCCGGTAGAAATTGTACCACTCCTGCAACAGTTATTCCAACTTACTTCTGCTACACAGCATCCTGATTTGACAAAATCGCTCGCTTGGAAAATGGCATATACCTGATAAAGCGCAAACCCGTATGGATAGTTACTATTAAAATTTTGGCACTTCGATTCATTCTTTTTACAAACAGGTGTCACATCAGCAACAAATTTCAAGGTGCTTGACAATTTTTTTTGATTGTAACAACTTGGCATAAATACATCAAATGGCGCTGCTGTAATTGGATAGGTAATATTGCAATTCCAATAAAAATTTACGATGAGTTTATAGGTGTTTTTGCCCAGGTATTGCCATTCTGTTTCGCCACCTATTATATTATTCGCTCTAAGATCAGGTATTGAAATCAGGAGCAAACAGGCCAGTGCAATCACCTTACTCATGGTGGGTTATTACTCGTTTAATCATTATTTTTTGCCAATTGATGCATTTGCCAAAATGGTTTCAAACGGCTGCAAAATACACAAAAATCCCCGTTGCCAACACACAACGGGGATTGAATTTCTTGAAACGATTTGCGCTATTCCTTTATGAAAGTCTGTTTGAT
>WGNN01000136.1 GCA_016124515.1 bacterium | reverse complement strand
CCCGGCCACCAGTGGGCAGTTGTCGGTTGTCCGTGGACCTTGGACATGAGACATTGGACTGTGATCCTTGGTCTGTTTATTAGATTTCTCGCAAGTGTGAAATGACATGAAAAGTAGAGCCAAAGTAACCGCACAGAGTGCTCTGATTTTTATCCTGCATGCCACGGAGTGACGCGCGAGCAAGTTGGTAGGTTTCTGCGCCATATTTGAACAATTGGGTCGGGTTTTAACCCGGGCAACAGTGGGCAGTTGTCGGTTGTCCGTGGACTTTAGACTTTGGACATGAGACTTTGGGCTTTAAACAAGGAGACCCGACTGAGCGCGTCTCCTTGTTTATTATTCTATGCCGCAAGTACGGCTAAATGCAAGGCCGGATTTTTCTCTCCAATTATCAAAGGTTTTCGTCAACACTGCCGCAATGCAACATCTTATCTCCGAAATAAGGGTTCATTATTTCTTCTGAATTGCTAATCCAATAGGCACCATTGCCATCATCGGCCATTGGACAGTATTGGCGGTATAGGTGCTCACTTTCATCAGGGCTTTCTTTCAAAAATTCGTATAAATTGGTTGAAAGGCCATTGAATAAATCTCGCTGTGCTTCCACATCTGTCGCCTCACTTATGGCCGCAGCTTCTTGTTGCATCGACAGCAAAAAGGCATCACTTGCATTGCCCAAAGCCTGTTTTAAGGTGGCGGCTGCTCCGGCTGCTTTTGTGGCATCGGTGGCTACAAGGGCGTCTTTCAGTTGCAGATAGGCGGCTACAATGTTGTCTTTTTCTGATGGTTGTTCGCCGTTTGCTGTGGTGACATTTTCTTCGTGCATCGCTGTTTCAGCATCGGCGGTCGTTTGGTCTGTTGTTTGGTTCTTGTTGCTGTTGCCGCAGGCCGATACCAAAGTTGCTAAAGTGATGGCCAGGGTCCATTGTTGTGATATTTTGCTAATACGCATAAAAGTGGTTTTTATAATATTTTAAAGGGTTGAATAAACTATTTTTTGCCAATAAAACGATAGCTTGTTTTATTCGAAGTCCAGCCGCAGGTAAGGCTGTTGTTTTTGGTATTGAAGGCACCAAAATGTGCATCGCCTTTTTGGTGCTCATCGCGCAGGTGGTGCTGCCAATCTGTTTCGTGTTTCCGCTTGTCGGACATCATTTCGCCGTGGTGACCTGCCCCCATTTCATGTCCGTAAGCTTGCTTAAAGGCGGCACCTTTGCAACACAAATTGAGGCTGTCGGCATTGCGGTAGTAGGCCATAGAAAAAGTGGTATCCAACTTATCATCAGCATAATGAATTTGCAGGTTGTTGGCATCGTTCACCCGCACGGTCACAAATCCATCGTAGCTGTCAATTGGTACATTTTGGCTTTTGTAGCTTGTAATGGTGCCGAAATAACTGCCTTCCACCTGCTTTTTTACGGTACTTACATTTTCTTTGTTGCATGCGCCAAGCAGGGCCAGGGCCAACAAGCAACATACTTTCATTCTATTTTTCATGGTTTTATATTTAGTGGTTTTTGTACTTATTATTGGTTGCTAATTACTTGTGTTACAGCTCCGCAGCGCAGCATGGATGCACCGAAATAGGGGTTTTTTATTTCCCTGTCGCTGCTCAGCCAGTCGGCCCCGTTGTTGGCATTCGCCATAGGGCAGTGTTTCACAAATACATCGCCGTCAATTGGTTTAAAGAAAAGAGCAATGGCTATCACTTCATCTGAAATGCTGCTAAAAGCGGCACGTAGTTGGGCCATTGAGGTACTTTGCGTGGCTGATAAAAGTGCCTTTTGCAAGGGGCTGTAGTGCTGCATCCACACCTCGTGCACACCGCCCGTAAACACCGACATACTCGTGCTTTCAAGCTCCTTTTTCATCTGAATGGCGGCTTCTTTTGCAGGTTCGTAGTTGTCTGAGGACAAGTTTCTTTCCAAATTGAAATAGCTGTTGATGAGCGGAGCAAGGGCTTCTCTTATTTTTTCGTTCAGCGCCAGTTGTTCATTGCCCGGGCTTGTGGTGTTGTGGCTCATCATGCTTGGTTTGCCCGCCAATTGGGCCGCTGCATCAATGCTGAAGGTGCCATTAACGGCAATTTCTTCGCCCACTTGCAGTCCGCTTTCTATTTGGTAACTATTGTCAGAGGCGGGTCCCAGATTCACTTCGCGCATGGCAAAACCCACCCCGCTTTCACTTATTTGTTTCACATAAACTACCGAGCGTTTACCGGTCCACATGACCGCCGATTTGGGTACGTTTATTTCCTCGCTACTCGTCGAAGTTTTGCTCATTACCAATCCACCCACAAACATTTCCGGCATCAGTTTTCCTTGCTTATTGACCAGTTCTACCCGCGCCCGTGCTACCCGGGTGCCCGCATCAATGGCAGGGTCTATATAGCTTATTTGCCCCGAAAACGAACTGCCCGGCAGCGAGGCTACGGTAAAAGTGATCATATCGCCGGTTTTTACCCAAGGTAAGTCCGACTCATATACATCAAATAGCACCCACACACGCGATAGGTCGGCTACATCGTACAGCGCTGCTCCCTGTTTTATATAGTCGCCGCTATTTACGTGTTTTTGAACCACAAAGCCTGATTCGTTGGCCAAAACGGGAAATTTCCCGGTGGCATTGCCTGAGGATATCACCTCATCAATTTGTGCATCGCTCAGTTTCCAATTGTGGAGTTTTTGGCGTGCGGCCTCATAAAGCATGGGTTGTTTGTCCTGCATTTTGGCTGCTTCAAGCAATTCTTCCTGTGCCGTGACCAACTCAGGCGAGTAGAGGTAGGCAATGGTTTGTCCGGCTTTAATGTAGGCACCGGTGTAATTGACCAACAGTTTTTCAACCCGGCCGGGAATGTGCGATGACTGTGTGGAAACCAAGCGTTCATCTACCTGTACCTTTCCGTTGAGTCTTACGTTTTTGGCCAGGCTGCCGGCCACCACTTGCATGGTTTGTACGTCGGCCAGTTTCATAGCGGTGGGGCTCATGTGCACGTCCACTTCTTCAGCGGCGCTCAAAGTAGCCACCGGTATAAGTTCCATGCCGCAAATGGGGCAATCGCCCGGGCTTGACTGCCGTATTTGCGGATGCATGGAACAAGTCCATATTTCGTTGCTTTGTTCAGTGTGGCTGTCGTTGCTTTCTGCGCTTGTGGTTTTACTGCCGCTAAAAAATAATTTGCCCAGCAAAAGCCCCAGCAGCAACATGGCCAGGGCCGGCAAGCGTTTTTTATACTTGCGAAAGTGTTCGGCTAAAGGAAACTTTTTCATATCTCAATTCAATTTGTTTTTTAAAAGGCGGGCATTAAAGGCCACTATAATGGTGCTTAGGCTCATGAGTGCGGCACCTACGGCGGGGCTCAGTACTATGCCGGCACTGTACAATACACCGGCGGCAAGTGGCACAGCCACAATGTTGTAGCCGGCAGCCCACCAAATATTTTGCATCATTTTTTTGTAGGTGGCTGCGCCAAACAATATCAGGTTGGCTATGTCTTTAGGGTTGCTGTTTACCAACACAATATCGGCTGTTTCGGCGGCTACATCGGTACCCGAACCGACGGCAATTCCCACATTGGCCTGTGCCAGCGCGGGCGCATCGTTCACGCCGTCGCCGGTCATGGCAACAAAAGCACCATCGGCTTGCAAGTCGGTTACTATTTTTTGCTTGTCTTCGGGCAACACTTCCGCATAATAATGGTCAAGTTGTAAGGCATCGCTCACGGCTTTGGCCACTTGCTCGTTGTCGCCGGTTGCCATCATTACTTTTATTCCTTTTGCTTTCAGCATCTTCACCGCAGTTTTTGCATCGGCGCGCAACTCATCAGAAAGGGCAAGGTAGCCGGCCATTTCCTTATTTTTTATTACAAAAACCACTGTTTCATCGCCTGAACCAAATGCTCCTTCAGGTATTTTTAAATCCATATTTCTTACAGCATCGGGGCTCAAAACCATTATTTTTTCTTGGTCGATGATGGCGGATACTCCTTTCCCGGTCAGTTGCTCAAATGAATTTATTTCAGGGACATCAAGGCCCATTGCTTGTGCTTTTTGCAAGATTCCCGCGCCGATTGGGTGTTCAGAGTTTTGCTCAACTGCGGCGGCCAGCTTCAAAATTTCCTCGTCTGACAGCTGAGAATCCACACTTTTGAAACGGCTGACACCGAACTTGCCTTTTGTGAGGGTGCCAGTTTTGTCAAATACTACGGTGGTGAGTTTTCTGGCATTTTCAAAGGCGGTTCGGTTTCTGATGAGCAAACCGTTTTTGGCTGACTCAGCGGTAGAAATAGCCACCACCAGCGGAATGGCAAGACCCAATGCGTGCGGACACGAAATTATCATAACGGTAACCATTCTTTCCAGGGCAAAATCGAAGTTTTTTCCTGCCAAAAGCCACGCTGACAAGGTAATAATGCCGGCACTTAAAGCCAGGTAAAACAACCAGGCTGCGGCTTTGTCGGCCAGATTTTGGGTTTTTGATTTGGCATCCTGTGCTTGTTTCACCATTTTTATTACTTGCGATAAATAACTATCGCTTCCGGTGTTTTTTACTTGAATTTGTACGGCGCCATTTTCGTTTATAGAACCGCCAAAAACTTCGTCTCCTGCTTTTTTTGAAACGGGTTTTGACTCGCCAGTGAGCATAGCCTCGTTTATACGTGAGTTGCCTTCTGTTATTTTTCCATCGGCGGGTATTTTTTCGCCGGGTTTTACCAAAATGCGGTCGCCGTTCTTCAGATCGTCAATGGCTACTTCGCGTGTTTTGTTTCCTTCAACCAACAAATTGGCAGTTGAGGGCATCAAATTGGCCAGCTCTTCCAGTGCGTTTGAAGCGCCCATTACCGATTTCATTTCGAGCCAATGCCCCAGCAACATAATAACAATAAGGCTTGCCAGCTCCCAGAAAAATATGCGGCCCTGCAAACCCAATACAACGGCGGCACTGTACAAATAGGCCACCGATATGGCCAAGGCTATGAGGGTCATCATGCCCGGTTGTTTTTTCTTAATTTCATCAACCAGTCCTTTTAAAAATGGCCAGCCGCCATATATAAAAATAATGCTTGCAATGGCAAGTTGCAGCCATCTGTCGCCGGGAAAACGAAAGGTAAGTCCTGCCAGGTTTTGCAACATGGGCGCCATTAAAATAATGGGAAGGGTAAGGGCAAGTGTTATCCAAAATCGTTTCTTAAAATCGTCAATCATCATTTTGTGGTGGTTATGATGATTATGCTGGTTTTTATGGTTGTGGTTGTGCTTCATTTTCATGGTGTTTTAGCGGTTAAATAATCAAGTTCGGCCAGTGCGGTGTAGTAGTTGCTCAGAGCGGTGGCTTGCAGATTGCGGTACCTGAGCAACTGTTGTTGCATGCGCAATACTTCTTCAAAATCGCTGCCTGAAGTGCTGTAGGCCGAGTACAACAATTTGAGCGATTGGCGGCTTACGACTATTTGTTGGTTGTAGAGGGCAAGCAGCGCGGCCTGCTGTTGTAGTTTAAACCAGGCCATAGCATAGCCACTTTGCAGCTCATTGCCCAGGGCTTCTTTTTTGTAGGCACTTGCTTCGCTCATCAACTCTGATTCTGCCACCGAAGCACGGTAAGCCGCTCGGTAAACAGGCAGGCTTACCGATAGCATGGGCATGAAAATATTGCGGCCATTATTTGCCGGATTTTGATACGGTGTGGGCGATACCACCACATAGTCAAGGCCAAGACCTACTTTGGGCATTCCTTGTTTTTGGACCAGTATTTCGCGCGCCTGTGCCGCCTGAATACTGCTTTCCAGCGCGGCGAGTCCCGGGTTTTTAGCCAACAGGGAATCCTTGCGGTAAGCTTCGGGTATTTTGGTAAAAACAAGGGAATCGGGGAGGGCTATGGCCGTGGAATCGCTTCGGTTGAGCAATTGATTGAACCTGACCTGAAAAGCGCTCATTTGTTGCTCCAATATTTGTAAATCGGTCTCGCTTTCGCTTAGCAATAGGTCCACACGCAGCACATCCACCATGCTGCCTTTTCCGTTCTCAAAATGCGATGTTGCCAGTTTTTTATACAATTCAAGCAGGCCCATGTTTTCCGACACGATAGACATTTGGCGCTTGAGAGCCACCATTGGATACCAAGCTGCCCCCACCTCGTAGTACAACTTGTTTCTTGCCTCCACGAACGTTTGGAAACATACATCGGCATTTAGCGCGGCTATTTCTTTTTGCGCCTTTAACGTACCAAACCAAGGAAACATTTGGGTAAGGGAAAAACGTGCCCGCTGTGGTCCGAGTCGTGTTTCTACCGGCATTATAAAATATCCAAAACTCAAGGTGGGGTCGGGCAGTGCACCGGCTTGCGGTATTTTTTGCAAAGCGGCTTCAAATTCGGCGTAAACGGCTTTTAAGGCAGGGCTGTTTTGTGCCGCCTCCACGCGGTAGTCCCACAGCGACTGTGCATTTATGGCCGGGTTTGCCATAGCTAAAATGAGTATTATAAATAGGGTTTTCATTTTGCTGATTTTTGTAATTTTCTTTCTTCGCGGTAGCCATACAAAACGGGTACAATAAATATGCTGATGAGGGCAAAACACATTCCGCCAAATGATGGAATAGCCATAGGAATCATAATATCTGATCCGCGGCCTGTAGAGGTAAGTACGGGCAAGAGGGCGATAATAGTGGTGCCTACTGTCATGAGGGCGGGTTTTATCCGACGCATGCCGGCTTCAACCACCGCTTGTCTGACTTCTGCAACAGAGTTGGGTTTGTTGCGGGCAAAGCTTTGGTCAAGGTAGGTTCCAATAAGTACGCCATCGTCGGTAGCTACGCCAAAAAGAGCAATGAAACCTACCCACACGGCTACACTCAAATTGACCGTATGCATATTGAACAACTGCCTGAAATTGGTGCCAAACAGGCTGAAATGGGCAAACCAAGGCTGACCATACAGCCACAGCATGATGAATGCACCACTAAAAGCCATGGCAATGCCTGTAAACACCATGAGTGAGGTGGAAACTGAGCGAAATTGGAAATACAATATGAGAAAAACGATGGCCAACACCAATGGAACTATTACAGAAAGTCTTTTCTCGGCCCGCACCTGGTTTTCATAATTTCCTGAAAATTTATAACTGATTCCGGCGGGTACTTTCAATGTGCCTGAGCTTATTTTCTCTGCAATAGCTTTTTGTGCATCCTGCACCACCGCCACCTCAGAAAATCCTTCGCGTTTGTCAAACAAAACATAACCTACCAAAAAGGTCTCTTCGCTTTTTATGGCCTGTGGTCCGCGTACATATTCAAACGAAACCAATTGCGCCAACGGAACCTTTGTGCCATCGGCAGTGCCTACCCATATTTTGCCCAGCGTTTCGGGGTCATCACGCAGCTCGCGCGGGTAGCGCACCCGCACCGGAAAACGCTCCCTGCCTTCTACCGTGGTGGTAATGGCCATGCCGCCAATGGCTGTTTCAATGGTTGTTTGAAGGTCTTCAATGGCCAAGCCATATCGGGCTATTTCATCGCGGTTGATGTTGATTTGCAAATAAGGTTTACCCACAATTCGGTCGGCAAACACAGCTTCGGCTTTTACAGAAGGCACTTGCTTGAGCAGTTGCTCCAATTGTAGGCCAAAGTTTTCGATAGACTTGAGATCAGAACCGAAAACCTTGATGCCCATGGGCGCGCGCATACCCGTTTGCAGCATGACGAGCCTTGTTTCAATCGGTTGCAATTTGGGGGCTGAGGTCACTCCCGGCAGTTGGGTCACCTGTACTACTTCGTTCCAAATATCGTCGGGGCTTTGTATATGCGGTCGCCAGTTTCTATAATATTGTCCATCGGCATCGGGAATTAACTCTCTGGCAGAAATGGCTTTTGCCAATGCATCTTCCTGCGAAAGAGAGTCGCCCGCGGTGGTGATAAAGCGCCCTTGGTCGTCTGTTTTAAAGCGTTGTCGGTGGCCTTTTTCGTTTAGTACGTATTCGGGTTTGTAGTTTATGATGTTTTCAAACATGGAAACCGGTGCCGGGTCGAGCGCCGACTCCACCCTGCCGGCTTTGCCCACTGCCAATTCTACTTCGGGAATGGCTGCCACCAACATATCCAATTGGCCAAGCACTTGGCGGTTGTAGGCTACACCCGAATGTGGCATGGTAGTAGGCATCAGCAAGAAACTTCCTTCGTCTAATGAGGGCATAAATTCTTTGCCTATTCCGGGGAATAATTTAGTCATGGTTTTCCAACCTTCCGTAGTTTCAATTTGGATGTTGACGCTGTGGAAACCCTTGGCCGCAAAACCAAAAATATTGTTGAATCCGAGCCAGATGGTGGCGCCCAAAAGAATGAATAGGGCAGGAATAGCAAGAAAACGTACTTTGTGTCGCAAACACCAGTGAAGGATGGTTTTATAATATTTTTCGAGCAGGGCAAACAAGCCTAAAATAATACCGACTAGCAGGGCTACAAAAAGAAAGTTGCTCATGGCCGATTGTGCAGGACCCAAAGGGAGCCAATATTTGGCAAGCAGCCAAACCACAACACAAACGGTGAGTATTAATAGGGCGTTTTTAATAATGAAATGTAGCATTGCCGGCAGGCGAATGGCTTTTTTGCTGAGGAACTCTTGCAGCAGTGCAATACCGCCCAGCAGTAGCAAAATGCTTCCTTGGGTTTTGTATGAAGCCGCAAAAGAAGCCAAGCCCAACAGTACCATCAGGTAGTTTGCATATTGTTTTATTCGTTTGTTTTTTATATTAAATCCAAAAAACCAATAAGCCAAGGTGGGTAGTATGAGTATGGTGACAAGCAAAGCCGCCACAAGGGCAAAAGTTTTGGTAAAAGCCAATGGGCCAAATAGTTTTCCTTCGGCTTCTTGCATGGTAAAAACCGGAATAAAACTAACAATAGTAGTGGATACAGCGGTAATAATAGCGGTGGCTACTTCGGTGGCGCCGTTGTAAACGGTTTCGAGCAAAGCTTGCCCTTCAGGGGCTTCGTCACGGTGTTTTATGATGTTTTCTGATAGAATAATTCCTAAATCCACCATGGTGCCAATGGCTATGGCAATACCGGAAAGAGCCACAATATTGGCATCGACACCAAAGTAGCGCATGGCTATAAAAACCATGAGAACCGCCACGGGCAGCAAGCTCGATATGAGCAGCGAAGCGCGCAGGTTGTAAACCATAGCAACCACCACCAAAATAGTAATGAGAATTTCGAGCGAAAGCGCATCTTGCAAGGTGCCAAGGGTTTCGTAAATGAGTTGGCTGCGGTCGTAAAAAGGCACGATGGTAAGCTGGCTTTCCACGCCATTGGGCAAGATTTTTTTAGGAAGTCCCGGGCTTATTTCGCGTATTTTTTCTTTTACATGGTTTATTACTTCCAAAGGATTTGCTCCGTAGCGAGCAACCACCACACCGCCAACCACTTCGGCACCTTCCTTGTCCAGAATTCCCCGTCGTGTGGCCGGGCCTAAGCTCACTACAGCCACATCTTTAATGCGCACAGGCACGTGGTTGTGCACCGCCACCACCGCTTTTTCAAGATCTTCAATTTCTCTAATATAACCAAGTCCGCGCACCAAGTATTCGGCTTGGTTTATCTCTATGGTTTTGGCACCCACATCGCGGTTCGATTTCTTTACCGCCTCCATCACTTTGGCCAAGGAAATGCCGTAGGCCTGCAGCGCATCAGGGTTTACGTCCACTTGGTACTCTTTTACAAAACCGCCAATTGATGCCACTTCAGAAACCCCTTCGGCGGCATTTAATCCATATTTTACATAAAAATCCTGTACACTGCGCATTTCGTGCAGGTCCCAGCCACCGGTGGTATTGCCGTTTCTGTCGCGACCTTCAAGTGTGTACCAATAAACTTGTCCCAACGCGGTGGCATCGGGCCCAAGGGTGGGTTTTACCCCTTCAGGCAACAAACCCGTGGGCAGTGAGTTGAGTTTTTCGAGTATGCGTGAGCGCGACCAATAGAACTCAACATCTTCAGAAAAAATAATATAGATGCTTGAGAAGCCAAATACTGAGGAGCTTCTGATGGACTTTACCCCGGGAATGCCCAACAAATAGGTGGTGAGGGGGTAAGAGATTTGGTCGTCAATATCCTGCGGCGACCTTCCGGGCCAGGGAGTAAATACAATTTGTTGGTTTTCACCAATATCGGGGATGGCGTCCACCGCAACAGGGTCTGTAGGCAAATTGCCAAGTTGCCAGCCAAAAGGAGCAGTAACAATACCCCAGGCAATGAAACCCAGCAGCAAAAGCGCGGTTACCAACCTGTTTTCAAGAAAAAATCTAATGATTTTGTTTAACATAATACAATTGATTAGGCATCAGAAAAACTGATTACGAAACCTGTGGAGCAACAAGTGTTGCCACAAGCTTTTCAGCATGAGTAAGCTGATTTTGTATTATGTAATGGCTATTTTAAAAAGCTCTGTATGAGCACCCTGATATTGGGGTGCAATTGTGGGGGGCTGTATAAGGAATGATGGGGTGCTTGATGTGCACTTTTTGCCAGGTAAGGCGCAAAAACCACCATGAGAGTGGCAATCATTGGTAAGCTTACTGCAGCTTCATTTTTTTGAAAAGTGAAATTTTCATCGGTTTGCATTTGCAGGTGCTCGTTGCTGCAGCAGGCTTGTTTGGCAATTGAGGGAGCCGCTTCACTTTCCATATCGCAAATGGCAGCATCCATGCCCATGCCGCAATCCAAATCGATAATACCCAAACTGAGTTGGTGCTGCACCGCCTTTCCACCACAAAAATGTGTGTTTACCGACATGCCGAGGTTGGCAATCAGCACCAAAAGGGCAAGGAATATGGCAGTTACTTTTTGCAAAACGGTACCAAAAGTAGGGGTAAATGCCACGGAAAGCAATGGCCATTATCACTTT
>WGNN01000087.1 GCA_016124515.1 bacterium | reverse complement strand
TTATGTAGGTGTTTTTATGAAAAATATTAGGAAAATACCTTGTCCCTTGTTCGTTTCTTTCAAAGTTGAATTCTATTTGGGCATCGGTAGGTTCTACAAAAAGCGCCGTGTCCACCGGGTTGTCGCGGTTTTTTAGATATATGGTTGTCCCTTTTAGCAGGTCCAGAATATTTGCCAAGCGCAATTGGCAATAGGGGAGGATAATTTTTTCGAGATTTTCTTCTGTCAGGAATTTTTTGAGAAACTCAGTTGGCTTTTCATTTTTCTTAGAAAAGCGCTTGGTTATTTCTGTAGGGCCGTATTCTTCTATTTCCCGCAATACTTGCCGGTTTTGTTCGGTATCAAAATCCTTGAAATCTCTGATGTTTTGCGGGTTTACGCGCTGGTACTGCAAGGTGTGTTTTCCATTGTCGCCCAATTGTATTGCGTAGCCATATATAAGGTATCCCATGCCTTCTTCATTAGAAAGCGAGTATATTATTTCGTGTGGTTTGCTTGGATCTATTCTCAAAACTTACAGAACTATATTGCCGTTAAAAACGTGGGTTGCGGGTCCAATTAACGCTACTTGTTGGTAGCGTGTGTCATAGGTAAATTTCACCGCCAATTGGCCACCCGGTGTGTGAATTTGTGTGGTAAAGGTTCCTTTTGCCCCGCCTTTTTTCGCATGAGCGGCTATGGCTACGGCCACGGTTCCGGTTCCGCACGAGAGTGTTTCGTTTTCAACCCCCCTTTCATAGGTGCGCATTTGCAATACTGAAGCAGCTTGCATGTGGGCAAAATTTACATTTATTCCATCAGCTTTGAATGTTTCGTTATTGCGTATTGATTGGGCTTTTGCTACAAAATCTACAACTTCATTTGGCGATCTTTCTATGAAATGCACATAGTGTGGCGAGCCGGTAGAAAGCACAAAGTCACTTTCATTTTGGGTTATTTCGGCAACATCAATCATACCCAGCGAAACGCGGTTGTCGTTTAAAACCTCTGCCTCGTGAGCACCGTCAATAGCCAGAAATCGAGCAGTATTTTCAATAATTTCAAGCTGTCTGGCAAAGGCCACTATGCACCTGCCCCCGTTGCCACACATGGTCGATTCATTTCCATCGCTATTGAAATAGACCATTTCAAAGTCAAAATCGGGGTGGTTTTGGAGCAACATCAAACCATCGGCACCTATGCCAAAATGCCTGTCGCACAAAAAGCGTATTTCTTTGGTGCTGAGCTTAATTTGACCTTGGCGGTTGTCTATAAGCACAAAATCGTTGCCCGTGCCTTGGTATTTACTGAATTGTAGTATCAATTGGCTCTTCTTTAATTGTGTCTGTACTTAATTTCTCAGTCTGATGGTTTTGCGGCGGATGTTGTTTGGTGTACCACACCAGTAAACCCATTAAGGCTATGAATACCGCCGAAACAATGCTGATTTTATTTCCCCAGATGTTGCCCGTGAGTTTCATTGATGCATTTTTGAGTACATATTCAACCAAAGTTTGGCGACGGTAGGCTGCCAGTGTACTCACAAGTAAAAGAAACTCTTCGTATTCTTTGGCTATTTGGGCATTGTGACTTCGCTCCAACTCAAAAGCCAGCATCTTGTCTTTTCCCAAAGTACCGGTGTAGTAGCCGATAAACGTATGGAGATGCGTAGTGAATAGCTCTTGGTTGATTTTATAATTGAGGTTGGTGCAAAGCAAATTGACCCATTTGGCAAAGCCCTTCGCACGCATTTGAATTATCTTATCTTCCGACTTACCCAGTTGGGTTGCCATATCTTCATCGCTCCGTTTTTCAAAAAAAGTCATCCAAAGTATGCTTTTCGTATTCTCGCCCAATACCTTGAAGTTGTTGATGACTTGGTTGGTTGTATGTGGAATTTCGTTGGTAAATGCTTCCAGCAATCCATCAAACTCGGAAAACTGAAATTTGAGTTTCAAGCCCTGCAATGCATACTTCTCCTTGAGCAAGACCCTGAAGATGTATTCTATGATAAAGTCAATTTTGTGTTTGGAAGCGAGCCATGATTTGGAAGCAAAATATTGCCAACAAATAACCACCGAATGTGCCAGCAGGTTGTGCACGGTTTTTTCATCGGCCTCTGCCTTTATGCCCAAATTGAGGCAGCTCACCAAGTTGCGCTCAAAAAGAACCGGCAATATTTCATGATTGCCGGCTTTTATTCGTTTTGCTACTTCTTGATCGGGAATGTTCCTAAATCGCACCGCGGGTTATTTTACCAATATAACCTGCGAATTTAACGCGAATAAGGATGTTGGAAAAGATTACCTGATGATTATTGGTACTGTGGTTTGGCCTTGTTCGGTTTCAACCACCAATATATAGCAACCGGTAAGTGCGCCTACGGGTATTTGGTTCAAGCCGCCGTGTGCATTGTTGTTTAGATATACCTGTTGGCCGGTCATGCTCATCAAGCTTATACTAGCGTTGGTGATTGTCTCGTCAATGGTTACAAACAAATTGCCGCCGGCAGCTACCGGATTTGGATAGGCTTTTATGTCGGTGATGTGGTTTTGGTAGTCGATACCTGAAAAAATTTCGTTTAGGTTTATTGAAGCCGATTCGCCGTAGGCATCCATGTTTTTGCCATTGCCATCCACCAAATCCACACTTTCGAGCAGTAGTTCAATGGCGGTAATTTTTTTCCAGTCAATTACGTCTTCAACCACAAATTTTACCGAACCTACTTTACCGTGTCCCGACACAGTGCTTTGGTTGATACGAGTGAATGCGATATCAATTTTACCGCCGCCATCGGTTCCTTTGCTTGGTATGTTTTTTACCAATTTCAAAGTGCTTGAGCCTTTGGCCATCCACGAGTTATCGGTTACAAAACCAATTGATGATGTATCGACGGTTTTGTTGTATTCAATTGTAAATGCTATGCCGTACACATCTTTTGCGGGTTCGCTTTCGGTGCCAAGCATTACATCAATAGTCACATATTTTTTATCTTTCATGCTGTCAACATCGTATTTGAAATACAATTTGACACCATTGCTGTTCTTTTTGTGGTTGTAAACAACTTGTCGGGTGTAGAATCGGTCAATCACCATCAAGTCGTTGTAGTCAATTATGCCATCATGATTTACATCGGCATGTTTGTAGTTGCGGTTGTTGGCAAAACTCTGTGGCCAGTCTTTCGATACATAAGGTGTCCAACTTGCCTTAAAGGGAGCCGAACCATCGTTTTCGAGATTGGTTTGTCCGTAGGCAACTCCCAGCATAAGCACATCGTGGTTGTTTACTTCGTCATCGCCGTTTATATCGCCGGGCCACACGCAATCCTGATCTACTTTTACTGCTATGTCAAACGAACCTGAACAGCCATTTTCATCTATTCCGCTAAGGGTTATTGTTTCGCTGCGAAGCAATGAATAGGTGGCTACCTGATTCTTTTCTTTCAGCAAACCGGCTTTTGACCATACCACTCCTTGCACATCGGTAGCCGTTACTTCAAATGGAGCTCCTTTGCACACCAGGGTATTTTCTATTGAGGCTTTTATATTGGGTTCAACAACACCTACTTGCACACTATCCCACACCACACAATTGTATTTGTCTTCGGCTTTTACCTTGTACCAGGTATTTTCAGTAGGGGTTATATCAAGTTTGTTTTTACTGCCCAAGGGGTTGTTTTCCATATCGAACCAAGTGTAGCTGCCTGCGCCTGACGCGCTCAATGTAGCCGAACTATTTGCGCAAATTTTTGCAGGTACGTTTAGTTGCAGTTTGGGCAGGGCGGGTACTTGCACATTGGCTTTGTACTCATTGCTGCAGCCTGTAGTTTCGTTTACCACCAAAAGTGTGGCCGCTTGGTTGCCGCTGTTGTCAAATTGAACCGATATGCTTTTGCCAAAGAATTCGGTATTGTTGGTTTGCCAAACGTATTTGAATTTGTTGTCGTTTTTGGCATTTGTGGTGCCATCCATGGTTATTTCCTGACAGCCCGAAACGTGGTAGGTAAATGATACCTGAAATGGGCTCACCGCTTTGATTTCAATTATTCGCTCCGACTTGCCCGTGTATTCGCATGAATTGTCTTCGGCAGAAACAACTAATTGATAGGTTTTGTTGATGTCGTTTTTGCCGGGTGTCCAGCAAAACTCTACGCTTGGTCTTTTTCCGGTGGTCTTGTTGATGGTGGCATTAGGAACTGTGCTGTGCCAGCTAACATCCACATTGTCAGAAACATTGTTGTCTTCAGTTTGTATGGTAAAGCACAATTTTTGTCCAACACATGCATTTATCGATTCTTTGAAACCACCATTGATACCTGTTACTACCGGTCGGTTGTTGGTAAAGCTTTGCACCTTATAGGTTATTTCGCGCATTGACTCGCCAATTTTCACACCATCGCGGTATTCCGATATTTTTACGGCAACAGGTGCTGTGCCAAGTTTGGCAGGATAAAACCTGAGCATGCCGGTGTTGTTGTCAAAGTGAAATCCTTTGGGGAAAGTACTTGATTTTTGAGGGTAACCCAAGTAGTAAAGTGGGGTTTGGTAATCAAGGCCTTTTTCGTATTTGTACTCGCCATTTGGGCCTGTTTTGGCAGCAACCATCTCATATACCAGCGAATCGCCATCCGCATCTGTGGCGTTCCATGAGTATGAGTAGGCTTCGTTGTAAGCGGCCATAGGGTAGGGGTCGTTTACAATTTTGGCTGATGTGTTGCCACCTTCAATACATTTGTTCAATTTAACTTCAAGGTAATAATCGTCTTTGGTGTCGGGGCGGCAGCAGTTGCTCCAGCTTAGTTTTATATCACAGTCAGTAATTGAAAATTCGGAAAGGAGAATGGTTGATTTATAAACTGTCTTAACCAAAGTAAAGGGGTTGTTGCAGCCCGATGATGAATAATTGGTGCAAGCGCTGTTGCAAATTGGTGTAATGTCGGTTTGGCTGAATTTTTTCAGTTGGGCATTTACCTTGGTGCTTGAAGCCGACTCAACAGCCACATATTTTGAGAAGTTTACAGAACTTGAATAATCGTCGAAAGTGGTTAAGGAAATATGTAAGGTGTCGTCAATTAATGAATAGGACATTTCGGCTCCAACAATGTCTGCTCGCACATTTTGCGCCAGCAACACAAGTATGAAAGCAGGAAGCGATGCGGTAATTATTTGTAAATATTTTTTTCCCATTCTCTTAACTTTTTAAATGTTACACCCAAAAGTATGGAGATACGAGGAAGCAAAAAACTACAAAAAAAGCGGTTTGTCGGATGAAGTATTCTTGATAAGTCTTCATTTTTGCTATATGTGTGTAAATATTGATGTTTTTGGTTTTAATTTGTCGGACAAAACTTAGTGTGAACACCGAATTAAGAAATGAAAGATAGCAAACTTTTTGAAGCGCTGCAAACACTTGATAAAAAGGGGTTTCAACGGTTTCTCAAATTCATGAGGTCGCCCTACATACAGGAAAACCAACTCATGCTTATGTTTTGCGATTTATTGGAGGCCGAATATCCCGACATCTCCGCAGAAAATCTGAGCCGGCAACGAATTTCAGACTCCGTATTTATTGGCGAACCCTATGAAGATGTGAGGGTAAGGCGGCTGATGTCTGAAATGCTGAAACTCTTTGACGAGTTTGTGGCACTCGAAAAGTTCAGGGAAGATGATGTGTATGCAGAGATTAATAAACTGGCCTATTACAGAGAGCATGAGCTGGGCAAACATTTCAAAGCCATTGATACGCATGTGCGCGGACAAATGGCCAAAAAAGGGGTGTATGGTAGCGAAGAAGACTATTACAAAAGTTTTTTGTTGGAGCGTGAGCTCAACCAATTTTTATCTGAAAAAGGTGAGCGAAAAGGAACCACCCACGTAACCAACGCATCGCTTGCTTTAGATCAATTCTTTATTTTACAGAAACTTCGCTACGGTTGTATGCAGGCCAATTACGGAAAGGTTTTCAGCCAATCATATCAACTTTTCTTATTAGATGAAATTGTGAGCTACGTGGGCGGGCTCGATTTTAAAAGCAGTCCGCTTATAAACGCCTACTACCTGGCTTTGATGATGTTTAAGCACCCTGACGATTCCATGTTTTTCAGTGAATTGCATGCCCTGCTTAAGCGCGACGGAAACAAATTTGCCTTTCAATCTCAAATAGAGCTTTACCGCTTTGTACAGAATTATTGTATTGGAAAAATTAATAAAGGCGAAAAACAATACCGTGATGAACTACTGAATATTTATGAGGAAACACTAACAAATAAAGTGGCATTTATTGGGGGAGAATTGTCGCATGTAGCTTTTATGAATATCGTTTCATTGGGTTGCAGTCTTGAAAAGTTTGCGTGGGTTGAGAATTTTATTTCGGATTATTCATCATTTATCAATGAAAAACGCCGAGCCAGCTCCGTAGCTATCAATATGGCGCTGCTCAATTGGTACAAGAAAAAATATTCTGATGCCGTAAGGTTGCTTTCAAGGGTGGAATTTGAAGAGCCGTTTTTTGCACTGAATGCTAAATCACTTCTATTAAAAATTTATTTTGAGCAGGATGAGAAAGATGTGCTGCTTTCGTTTTGCGAGAGCTTTAAAATGTATTTAACCCGCAATAACCTCATATCAAAAACGCATATAAATAATTATATGAATTTAATTTACTTCACATCGAAACTAATCAAGATTAAGCCGACGCAAGTAGAGAAATTCAACAAGATAAAAAACGAAATTATTAGATCAAAAGCGCTCAGCAACCGACAATGGCTTTTGGAACAGGTAGGGAAAATGGAGCGGGATTATATAGAAATACCTGATTAGATAAGGTGCAACTGTTTAATTATTAGTTTTTGTATAATTATATAAAAGATTCGGAGTTCAAAGATCGACTGATATTTAGGATTTTACGCAACTGCTCATCACTTAAAACATCACTTATCAGTTTCTATTACAACAAGATATACGGACTGGATATGATTTTGACTTTAATTTTTATTTTCCATTGTCAAATTTTGAGCTTACCGACTGAAAGTTGTACTCATTGCTCCTTTCTTGTACTTTTTGCTTGACCAAAAAGTACCAAAAACTCAAGGCTTGGTTTCTTTTCTTAACGCTCCGAAACAACCGAAATTCCTGAACAAAAAAAACTCGCCGCCAAGTGAAGTATTGCAAATCAAATTTTCGGCTTATCCAAAGCTTGAACCTATTGTTGCTGTGTAAAGGCTCATACAGCTTTTTGTTCCGGGCGGAATTTCGATTATTTCTCCACTAAAAAGAAAAAGAGCCGTCCTAATTGGATTAAAAATAAGCCCCCCTATTGACAGAATCAGGGGGAATGAGCGTCTCTTAATACAAGAGCTATCGAATTTGGCCTTTTTGTTTGTCAGAATTTAGAGACGTATGATATAGTTTACATCGAAAATTCAGTAATCATATTAAAATTCCAAGTCTATCAAATTTCTATAGTGTCGCAATTGTGTGGCTATTTGAAAATTTTGCGGACCAAGGCAGCTACATTTTCTACCCCTACAGCATTTATTTGGTTGGTTTTTACCTCGCTGCTGCGCGATGAATGGTAAATATATTTAAATCCCAGACGACTGCATTCTCCGGCACGTTCGCGCAACATCCTCACCGGTCGCACTTCGCCGGTAAGGCCTACTTCGCCGCTAAAAACCGAACCTTTGGCAATAGGTGCGTCAAAATAAGACGAAGCCAGTGCGGCAATAACCGCCAAATCAATACTGGGATCGTTGATTTTTATGCCACCTGTTATGTTCAGAAATACGTCGCGCTGCCCCAGTTTCAGGCCGCAGTGTTTCTCGAGCACCGCCAAAAGCATGGCCAGCCGTTTTGAATCAAATCCATTGCTCGTACGCTGTGGCGTGCCATAAAACGATTGGCTTATAAGCGCTTGAATTTCAATAAGCAATGGGCGCATGCCTTCTAATGTAGGCGATACGGCAACCCCCACACTTTCTTGTCCAAAACTGTCTATAAATATGTTTGATGGATTTTCAACAGGAACCAAACCCATGCCGGTCATTTCATAAATACCTACTTCGGTAGTAGTGCCAAAGCGGTTTTTGGTCGATTTAATGAATCTGTACGAAAGGTGGCTATCGTCAAAATACAAAACCACATCCACCATGTGCTCCAATACTTTTGGGCCTGCTATAAAACCGTCTTTGGTTATGTGTCCTATCACAAAAACAGAGCAATTTCGTTGCTTGGCGAGTTGCATAAGCGCATTGGTGCACTCGCGTATTTGCACCACACTTCCGGGCGATGATTCAACTTGTGCCAACTGTAGGGTTTGTATAGAGTCAACCACCACTACATCGGGTTCAAGCTCTTTTATGGCGGCTTCCAGGGTTTCATACGAAGTATCGGTTATAAAATAGAGTTCTTGATTGCGTCCACTTAGTCGTGCAGCCCGCAGGTTTACCTGATTCAGGCTTTCTTCGCCCGAAAAATATAGTATGCGCTTTCCCTGCCAAAGCAAGCCAAGCTGCAGCAGTAGGGTAGATTTGCCAATGCCGGGTTTGCCGCCCACCAAAATGAGCGAACCGGAAACTACACCACCTCCAAGTACGCGGTTCAGTTCGCTGTCGGGCGTACTCAGGCGCACTTCTGCCGTTTGGTCTAAGCTTCCCAATTTGTGGATGCTGTTGGCCACATTGGTCTGCGTGGCTACTGCGCCACCGGATTTTTTTACTTCCAGGGTTTCTTCAAGTGTATTCCATTGCTCGCACGATGGACATTTACCTGCCCATTTTACGGCTTTGTAGCCGCAGTTGCTGCATACATATATTACTTTTTGCTTAGCCACTCAATCCGTTTTCGTAGTTTGAATCAATATGTTCAGGCTGTCGGGCGGCTGCCACTGCCAGTTGGTCGCAGCGCTCATTCAGTGGATGGCCGGCATGTCCTTTTATCCACTTAAAACTTACTTTGTGGTTGGCTGCTGCTTGCAAATACTCGCGCCAAAGGTCCGGGTTTTTTTTGCCCTTAAATCCTTTTTTGCGCCAAGCCAAAACCCAGTTTTTTTCAACCGCATCGGCCACGTATTTAGAGTCGGTGTAAATTATTACCTGCAAGCCATCGCGCTTCAGCATTTTGAGAGCGTCTACCACGGCCATCAATTCCATGCGGTTGTTGGTGGTTTTTCTAAATCCTTTCGAAAATTCTTTGGTGTGTGCACCATATTGCATTACTATGCCGTAGCCGCCCGGTCCGGGGTTTCCGCTAGATGCGCCATCGGTATGAATGATAACCGGTAAATCTGACATTGGGCAAAAATAACCGCTTATTTGTTCAAAAACGGCTCCAGTACTTCGGCTACTACAAACAGACTGCCCAATACCAAGACCACATCGTTTGGCTCCGCTTCGTTTACTGCGCAGTTGTAAGCCGCAGCCACGCTATTGTGGGCACTTGCAATAGTTAGCCCATGTGTAGTAAACAATTTTTGAAGGTCATCTACCGGCAGTGCACGCGGTATTTTAGCGGCACACAAATGGTAATTGGCAGCTTTCGGCAGTAAATCAATTACGGCTGTGTCTTTGTCGTTTACCATACCAAAAACGATGTGCAGTTTTTCGTAAGGGATGCTTTCCAACTGATTGAGCGCGGCATTTATTCCATCGGCATTGTGCCCAACATCGCAAATAATGGTTGGATTTGAGCCGAGTTGCTGCCAGCGTCCGTAGAGCGGAAAGTTGCTCATCAGGTTTTCTATACCCGCCTTTAAGTGTTTTTTTTCCAAGCCCGGGTTTTTAGCCAATACCATAAAAGCGGTACAAACGGTGCTCAAATTTTGCCGCTGGTAATTGGCGGTAAGCGGACTATTTACCGTCATCCACTTTTCATTTTTATAATAAATGGAGAACGGCTCATTGCCTTCTACTGAAAAAATATCAAAACTTTTGAACAATTCGCTGCCTTCAATAAGCGCTTTTTGTGCTACAACTTCCACTACTTCGGCATTTGAATCGCCCAACACAACCGGCAGGTTTTTTTTGATAATACCGGCTTTTTCTGCTGCAATTTTTGGAATGGTATCGCCCAAATATTCCATGTGGTCCATGCCTACGTTGGTAATAACCGCCACCTCAGGAAGCACAATGTTGGTTGAATCAAGTCGTCCGCCCATGCCGGTTTCCAGCACCACCATATCACAGGCTTTGGCATTGAAATAGCTCAGCGACATGGCAAAAGTGAGTTCGAAGAAACTGGGCTTAATAGCTTCTATTTCTGCAAGATATGTATTGACCCATTCGGTAATGAAGCTTTTCTCAATGAGTTCGCCGTTTATTACAATGCGTTCTCTGAAATCAACCAAGTGGGGCGAGGTGTATAGACCTGTGCGATAGCCGGCCTCTTTACACACCGATGCCAATAGGTGGCTCACGGAACCTTTGCCATTGGTGCCCGCAACATGTATGAATTTAAGCGAATGTTGCGGATTGCCTACCGCGTTACACAGGGCAACTGTTTTGCCCAGGTCTTTGTTAAAAGCGGCTTTACCCTGTCGTTGGAAAAAGGGTAATTGGTTGTAAAGAAAATCGAGGGTTTGCTCGTAGTTCAAGCTTGGTGGCTAGTTTAGTCGGTATTTGTATTCAAGAACAGCTTCTGTGATCATGGCTGTCAGATCGGTACGCTTAAAGGTAGATTTCTTCGCGTTTTCTATTGATTTATTGATGAGGCTCAGGTTGGTGGTGGTAGAGCGGCTAACGTCGTTGCGCGCTTCCAACACGTGGCCGTCGCGGTCAACCTTTATTTTGATGTAAACATCGGCGTTTTCCTGTGTCTTCTCGTCAATATTGGGCATGTTTACCAAACTTAGTCCGGTACCGTCAACTATGCCAACTGATCCAAAACTGGTTTTTTGGTAGGTAATGGCATTTTCGCCTATGGTTCTTGTGCTTTTTGGGTCGCCTTTCGATTTTTCTTTAGAGGAGCCTAGTAGATCGCCCAATTCATCGGCCAACTCTTCGCCTTCTGATTTGGCCGGAACACTTGGCTTTTCGGTTTCGGTGGGTTTTTCGGCAGGTTTTTCTACCGGAGTTGGTTTGGTAGTGGCTTCAGCAGGTTTTTCGGGAGCTTCCATTTCAGGAGCATCTTCTTCTTCGCTAGTGGCCATATCGGTTTCTACCGGAGTAGTTTCGGTTGGTGGCTCTTCCAGTTCGGTTTCATCTGTTATTTCCTCGCTTTCTACTTTTTTGCTGGCGCTCAGGTCGGGTTTTTCGGCCACTTCATCGGCGTCTTCATAACCCACCAATACAATTTGTCCTTCTTCGGCAGGCAAGGGCAGCGGGGTTTTAAAACCAAAAATGGTGAACAGTACGGTAAGGGCGGCGGTAACGAAAGTGGTAATCAAGAGCGATTTGCGACGATTTTGAGAGTCGTCGTTGTCTTGAAATAATTCTGATATGCGGTCTTTGTTAAGTAGCGACATGGTACTGGTATTTTTAAACCGTTTTCAGATGCGTTTATTGTACTGATTCCACAAAATTATTCGTGCGCGGTAGCTAAAATTACTTTTTGCTTGATGCGGCTGCCTATCGACATGATGGCGGTAATATCTTTAATAGGAATATTCTCATCCGCATTTATCACTATAGTAGCATCGTATTTTGGATAGGATGCCAGTTTTTGCGAAAGCAGTTTTTCCAGGTTGGCCGGGTCTATGGTTTCCATTTCCGAACCATCGGGTTTTGATATGGAATAGTTGTTATCAGCGTCGATATACACATTAATGGTTTGCTTGGCCAAGGTTTGTTCGCTGTGCTTGGGCAACACCAACTTGAGCGCATTGGGCGCTACCACGGTTGATGTGAGCAAGAAAAAGATTAGCAGCAGGAAAATGATGTCGGTGAGTGAAGACATGGAGAAGTCTGCGCGAACCTTGCTTGTTTTCTGAATAGCCATATTATTCGGTTTGAGCGGGTTCTTGCAACAAATCGATAAATTCTACCGAAGTGGCTTCCATTCGGTACACCAGTTTTTCTACCATAGAGGTAAGATAGTTGTAGCCAACGTAGGCAATAATACCTACGGCCAAACCAAAGGCAGTGGTTACCATGGCTTCGTAAATACCACCGGCAAGTTGCCCGGGGTCAATATTGTTGCCGGCTTGCGCCAGGTTGTAGAAGGCGCGTATCATACCGGTTACCGTTCCGAGAAAGCCAATCATGGGGGCGGCACCCGAAATGGTAGCAAGCGTAGCCAGGTTTTTCTCCAGTTTGTATATTTCCAAACTTCCCACGTTTTCAACCGAAGCGTGTATTTCTTTTAGTGGATTGCCAATGCGCGTAAGACCTTTTTCTACCAAGCGTGTAATGGGCGTGTTGGTACGCTGACACAAATCAAGCGCCAAATCCAGGTCGCCTTCTTTTATGTAATCCTTTATCTTGTTCATAACCGTTGGGTTTTCGGCAGAACCTTTTTTGATGGAAAAATACCTTTCGAGGAAGATGTAGATGGCCAGAACAAACAAGAGAAAAAGTGGAATCATTATCCATCCGCCTTTGATAAGCAGGTTCAGGATGGAAAGTTTCTCTTCAAGTGGTTGGTCAATCAGTCCGTCGGACTGAAGAAAGATACCTAGCATAGTGTTACGTTATTTTGATAGAATCCAGCTCTGTATGTTGTTGTCGTTCAGTATGTTTTCTTTGAAAGTCTCGGCACTGTCGCGCGAGTTGAACTTGCCGATGCTTATGCGGTAGGTGCCGGCAGTGGTGGGAATAATAATGGGTTCGTAGCCTTTGAGCCTGAACCGCTTTACTTCCTGATCAATTTTTTCAGATGAAGAAAGTACCGAGGCGATTACGTGAAATTCGCCGGCCTTGTGGGTACTTTTTATATTTTCTTCAGCTACCGGTTTGCTGTTTGTTTCTTCTTTCTTGGTTTCTGCTTCGGCAGTTTGTTTGGTCTCCACAGCCGTGTCGGCTATCGTAGTTTCATTTTCTTCTTCAGCAGCACTGTTGGCTAGGTTTTCTGAGTCCGCTGTTTCATTGGTATTTTGAAGCTCGTTGGTGTTTGTGTTGTTGTTTTCTTCCAGCTTTTTGCTTTCCTCAAGCACTTCATTCAGCTCGCTGTGGTCGCGCTTGGCTTCTTCCAGGCGTTTCAAATCAGCTTCGTCAATTACGGGGACGTCAAAAATGTTGAGCCCGGCTTTGTCAACCGCCTTTGGATTGAAGCTGAGCATGTACAAATAGGTGGCTGAAACAGATAGCAACACAATGGCTGCTATGCTTATCTTTTTAAATCTTTGGTAACTCACAGGTAATTTCTCAATTACGATGGTTTTGGGTTCATTATTGTGTATCTCTCTGCCTGCTGTTGATGAATCTTGTGTTTTTGCAACTCGATGCGGCATTTTAGCAATATCCAGTCCAAAAGCGGGAATTAAAAAATTTGCCTTCGCAAAATGCCTGAAAACGATTAAACCGTCAATATTTTTTCTGAACATTCCCACCTCCTCAATAATAACGGGCGCTCCCGAATTGAGTTTTGATTTCCAAGTTTTTACAAGTTGTTCTATCTGTTTTTCCGCCTCGTCGTAGCTTATTCCATATTCTTTTACCAGTTGTTGTTGCAGCAGTCCATCGTTGGCCACCAACTTGGTATTGAATACAAAATACTTTGATGGCGGACTGATGGTGTAGCCTGCCTTGCCAACTTTTGCCGGTATTTCTTTTCCCACAAAACCGCCAAAACCGGGTACTATCACATAATTGTGGTGGTACAAAAGGTCTTGCAGCAGGGTATCAATCTTTTGGGTGGAATTCATAAAACTAGCCTGCAAGATTAATGAAATTGAGCTTAACTATTTGGTGTGGGAGGCCTGAAAAATTTAGTCGAGTGGTTGATTAAGCAGGCTTGAGAGCAAACTGATTTCAATTGAAGGCGCTACGTTGTGGTAGAGTATGTGGAAAACTGAATCGATAAGCGGTGTGGCAATTTTGTGAGCCTGAGCTATTTCGTAAATCGACTTGGTGGCGTAATACCCTTCGGCCACCATATCCATTTCTATTTGCGCTGATTTGATACCATATCCTTTCCCCACCATGCGGCCAAAGGTGCGGTTTCGGCTAAACTGTGAATAGGCGGTAACGAGCAAATCGCCCATGTAGCAGGTTTCGAGCAAGTTGCGCTCCATGGGGTGGGTTTTGTCAAGAAAGCGTTTCATCTCCTGCATGGCATTGGATACCAGCACCGACTGGAAATTATCGCCCATACCAACGCCCTGACAAATGCCGGCGAGAATGGCGTAGATGTTTTTAAGTATGGCGGCATACTCGGTGCCTACCACATCTGACGATAAATTGGTTTTGATAAATCGGTTGTCGAATAGCCTTGAAATATAGCTGGCATTGGTAGCCGAGTTTGAGCTGAAAGTGAGGTAGGAGAGTCGTTCGGCGGCTACTTCTTCTGCGTGGCATGGCCCTGTGATGGCTACGTATTTGTCGCGACTGATTTTAAAATTTTCGACCATGTACTCAAACAGCGATTGGTTGCTGTTGCCCACGGTGCCTTTGATGGCCGAAACCACAATTTTGTTTTTGAAATCTTCGGGGCTCAGCTGTGCCAATGCATGTACCACAAAGGCCGATGGAACGGCCAAAATCACCACATCTTTTCCGTGGATGAGTGTTTTAAGGTCATTGCTCATCTTGTGGTTGTCCAAGGCAATGTCAACCGAGCTCAGGTACTTGGGGTTGTGGCGGTAGGCGCTTATAAAATCAATGGTTTCCTTTTTCCTGATCCACCAGTACACGTCTTTTTTGTTAAAGAGCAGTATTTTCAACAAAGCGGTGGCCCAACTGCCACTGCCTACCAGCAATACTTTGGCGGCTTGGTTATTGTGATTTCGTCTTTCTCTCAACTTTTTTACCTTCAGTTAAATAAACGGTAATGGCGTCGTATGGGCCTTTAATAATCTCGGCTCCTTCGCTCAAACCTTCGGTAACTTCAATATAAAAATCATTTTGAATACCGGTTTTTACGGTTTGTTCGCTTGCCATGCCATCTTTATAAACAAACACAATCTCTTCCTGTTTTTCGTTGCGCTTGTTTTTGCTATCTGCGTCTTTTATGTCGCGGGTGGTAACAGCCAAAATGGGCACGGCCAATACGTTTTTGTGGGTTGCGGTCACTATATCTACCATGGCCGACATGCCGGGCATGAAAGGCGTTTGTGTGCTGTCGTCTATCAAATCGCGGTACGAGTCGGCCAAAATGCGGGCTTTTACCTCAAACGAAGAGCTTTGTTCGCTACCGGTTTGCAGGGTGGCATTTTTGGCTGTTTTGGCTATTTCGGTTATCACACCGGCAAAAAGTCGGTTGGGGAAGGCATCTATTTCTATCCGCGCGGAGTCGTTTTCCTTAATTCGGGTAATGTCAATTTCTGAAACTTCTACGAGCACTTCCATCACACGCAGGTTGGCAATGCGCATTATTTCGGTACCGGCCATTTGGTTGGTTCCTACCACGCGTTCGCCTTTTTCAACACTCAGGCTCGATACGGTGCCGCTGATGGGTGCGTAAATAATGGTTTTGCTGAGTCGGTCGGTATTTTCTTTCAGTGAGGCTTCTGCACTTTCTACCGAAAATTTGCTGCTTTGCAATTGCTCATAGGCTGCGGCACTTTGCTGTTCGGCTACCAAAAAATCCATTTCTGATGCGTCGTAATCAACTTGTGTAATTACTTTTTTAGCTAGCAGGTCTTTGTTTCGTTCAAAGTTTTTACGCGCATTTTCGGCGCGGGCCTGTGCTTGTTTGTAGGCTGCTTCGCTGGCTTTCAATTGCGCCTTTACGTTGTTGAGTGCCGCTCTGGATTGGTTTACCGCTGCTTGGTAAATGTCAGGCTGTATTTTCAACAACAAGTCGCCCTTCTTCACGAGTTGGCCCAAAGCCACCCGCAGCTCTATGATTTCGCCCGATACATCAGGACTTATTTTCACTTCTTGCTCAGGTTGAATTTTTCCGGTGGCCGTTACTATCTCCGTGATGTTGCGTGGTTTCACCAATTCGGTTTCCACCATGAGTTCACGGGGTTTAAAAAAACCTGCAAAACGCAAAAGCACCATCGCAACAATTACTGCTACGAGCCCCAAAATAATGATGCTGGCAGTGCTGAGCTTCTTTTTTTTCATTTACAGGTCAATTTTATGGCCCAAATAAAAGCCGAATGTTTTTTCCTTGAAAATTAAATCGTACTTAGCCCGCATAAAATTTACTTCGGCAGTGGTGTAGCTGTTGCGTGCGGCGGTGTATTCAAAATAGGTGGCTGCCCCCGATTGGTACCTTATTTCGGTTTGTTCAAGCAGGGCTTTTTGCGCATTATAGGCCTTTTCGGTAGCGGCAAACGATTTCTTGGCAGCCTCAAGGTTCAGGTATGCCTGGTAAATGTTGTTTTCAATCTGGTTTTTGGTCGATTGCAATTGCAAATACTGCTGTTGGTTGTTTATTGATGCATTTTCGATACCCGCTGAAATTTGGTTGCGGTTGAAAATGGGCACACTCAGCGACAAATTGAAGGTTTGTCCGAAGTTGTTGTTCATCTGCTCAAAAAAGTTGGGCGTGTTGTAATCAAAAACTTGCTGCTGCGAATACACAGTGGTATTGGTGCCATCAACATAACCTATGGGGAAAATTTCGGTGCGCCCGTTTGATGGCTGTTTGGAGCGCGACGAATAAATGGAATTGAGTCCGGCGGAAAGGTTTAGCGTTGGCATTAAACTTCCTTTGGCAGCCTTCAGGCTGTATTCGCTGGCATTAAGCAAGAGTTCATCGCGTTTTACCTCAGGCAGTTGCAGTTGGTTGCTGGTTATTATTTCCTGCAATATCAGGTCTTCCACCTCGCTTGCGTCAGCCGTCAGGTTTTCTACCGGTGCCACATCAAAATCTTGTTCCCCCGGCAGGTTCATATAGATTTTCAGGTTCAGCACAGCGAGTTTGCGGTTGTTTTGGGCATTTATCAGTTGCAGCTCGTCGTTGGCAAGTTGCGCTTCAAGTTCAAGTCGGGTATTGATGGTGGCTGCGCCCGCTTCTATAAGTATGTTGGTACGTTTAAGTTGTTCCTTGGTTTGGGCAATGTTGTTTTCATAAGTTTTCAACTGCTCGGTGGTCATGAGCACACTCAGGTACAGTGCGGCCACATCAAGTGCTATGTTGTTGTTTATTACAGCAAGGTTCAGCTCGCTTGCCCATTTGCTGTGCTCGCTGCTCTCTTGGTTGTTTTTGAGCCTGAAACCGTTGAAAAGCGTAACACTGGAACTCAGGTTAACCGACGACGCGGTAACTCCTTGGTTGGTAAAGGTGTTGCTAAACGGGTCAATGGTTCTACCAAAGTTGAGGTTGTTGCTCATGGAGGCATTGAGGTTGGGCAGCCGGGCATAGCTTGCCGACTTGTACGAGACATTGCTTTGCTGTGCACTAAGCTTGGCCTGCTGCGCCGTAATGTTGTTTTCGCGAGCTATGGCTATACATTCGCTAAGCGTATATCGTGTTTGGCTATAGGCACTTTGGGTGGTGATGGTTATAAACGCCAAAGCCAATAGAAATACTTTCATAACATACATGGTTGCTGTTGAAATAAATGGCAAACATACGTCTGCCGCAACATTGATTTCTGACAATATTATCATTTTACACAGGCGGTGTAATTATAGGCTTTGCAGTGCGGGCCTTTTCGTCTTGCTTTGCACCAAATTTCCTACCGCAAGTAGTTTATATTCATGAAGAAAGAAGCCATAGTTACAGCCATGCTTTTTGCCGCGGTATTGCTGGGCACCATAGTCTATTTTATGCGCTATTCGCCAAAACAGCAACAGGCGGCTCTGCAATCGGCATTGCCTTCTGAAACACTCGTGGCCTACAAGTTTGCCAACGACAGCGGACAGGCACAGCTTTTTTCTGAAAATGAAATACTTACCAAGCTGCTTCATGACGAACAGTGGAAGGGGCTGCAACATGAATTTGACGAGTTGAAGCAACTTTTGCCAACCGAAAATCAGGTGGAAAATCCCTGGCAAATAGCTGTGGCATGCCGGGTAAACAACCAACAATTGGGGGCGCTCTTGCTGCTCAATGGGCTTGAATTTGATGACATTGCCGCTGCGGCAGCCAAATACCAATGGCAACTTGAAGGCGGAAACGAACAAATTGGCCAAATAGAAAAAGATAGCTTGAAATTGTTTTTCTACAGCTATGGCCAAGTAGCCGCTGTGAGCAAATACGAATTGCTCTTGGAAAGCAGTCTTGAAAACCTGAAAAACAACCACAGCTTAATAGATTTACCAACAGGCAACGATCAGGAAAGCGAATTGTGGATCAACTATGCGGTGCTGCAATGGTTTGTGCCTTCACTCAGCGATGAGGTGGGCGGCAAGTTGTATCATCTGCTTCAACCCTACAAAGGGGTGGGGCTGTATAAGGTAAGTGCCACCACCAACGATTGCAACCTGTATGGAACCATCAAATCATCGGCGCTCAACTCTGCTTTTAACCAACATTTTTATGGCAAGCCCGAGCCCATTACCACCCTTGAAATGTTGCCGGAGCAATCTGCTTTTTTCGTGGCTAAAATGTCGTGGAACGTAGAAAACAATCTGCGCAGCCTCATGCTCGAATCAGGCGTAGAAGCGCAGGTTGACTCCATAAACCGGTCGATTAAGCAAGATGTATTGTTAAACATTTGCCCGTATTTTTCTGATGAACACACTTTTGGACTCGTAAATATTTTTAACCACCACGTGCAGCACGGCGCCTTTGTCATTGCCAAGGTGGCAGATGAAGCGGCATTGAAAGAGTCGTTCAGCAAACTCGACTCAACCAATTGGTCGCTAAGTGCCGATAGTCTGCCTATCAGGAAAATTCAAAAAGGCGCTTTTTTATCGATGCTCTTTGGCGAGCTGGCCGAAGGTTTTACCTCACCTTACTATGCTTTCTATAATGGCTATGTGGTTTTTGCCAACGAACCTGAAGTTATTCATACCCTTTGGCGCGCTTACCAAACGGGCAAAGTACTTTCCAACTCTTTGAAATACGGAGAAATGGCCGATTGGCTAAAAACCAATTGCAATTTGGTGACCTACATAAATCCCGCCCTTGCTTACAATATTCCCCGCGAAATACTTTCAAACGATGCCGCCGCATTTTACAACAGAAATATTGATGGGCTCAAGAATATTGACCATGTGGTGTATCAGTTGGTGAAATCAAACGACCACTTTTACAACCATATTTATCTTAAAACCGGCGTTGTTCGCAATATTGAAAACACCGTTTTGTTTAGGCGGAGTTTTGAAAGCGACATCAAAGCCGGTCCGTTTTTGCTCACCAATTACCACACAAAAGAAAAGGAGGTACTTGTGGTTGACCAAAGTCATGAGGCTTTTCAGCTAAGCAGATCAAACGAGGTGGTATGGCAGCGAAAATTGGGTGAACCCATGGTGGGACAACCGTTTGAGATTGATTTGTTTAAAAACAACAAGCTGCAATACCTTATAGCCACCAAAAAGAACCTGCACCTGATAGACAGAACAGGAAATGCCGTGAGCGGTTACCCCATTACGCTTTCGGCCAATATTTCGGGCGCGCCAATGGTTTTTGACCTGAAGGGCAACAAAGACATTCAAGACTTTGTACCTGTGCGTGGCTCCCGCATTTATGGCTTTACCGCCAAGGGAATTCCGCTGGGTGTGTGGAGCCCCATGAATTTGCAGGCCAACCCCAAAGGTGCCATGCAGTATTTCAACAAAGGCGGCCAAAATTATTTCCTTATAGGCGACCGCCAAGGCGATATATATGTGTGGACCGACAAAGGCAAAAAGGCGGTGGAAGTGATTAAGACCAATACCCATTTTGCCACTGATTTTACGCTGCAATTTGGCACGCAATTGAGCGATTGCAAACTGCTATCAGTTGATACCGCCGGCTATCTGGTAACGGCAAGACTCAATGGCGAAGTGAGAAGAACCGCAGTTGGCAGTGGTTTTACCGCACCGCACGGCAGTTGGTTTTCTTTTGACGGTACCGGAGGCAAAGAGCTCTTGGTGTGGCAAAACAACCAAGTGGCGGTATTTGATCAGGCCTTGAAAAAACTGTTGTCATTTAGTATTCCTGAGCCGATAAAAAACGTAGAAATCTTGCTGAAAAGCGCCAATGAACAGATTTTTGCGGTTCATACGGTCAGCAACAAAATCTACCTGTACAATTTGAAAGGAGAACTTGTTGTAGAAGAGTCGTTTGAATCGTCAACCGCCAACAGCGCATTGTACGATATTGACCGCGATGGAAGGGTGGAGCTTATTACCGCCCGCGGAAATGAATTGATAGTTTATAAACTTAATGATAAATGAACAGTAAAGAATTAATTGAATCGGCGTGGGACAACCGCGAGTTGTTGCAGCAGGAAACTTATAGAAATGCCATTTTTGAAACAATCGGCTTGCTCGATTCGGGCACCTTGCGCACCGCAGAGCCGGTAACAGGTGGCGGTTGGCAGGTAAATGAATGGGTAAAAAAGGCGGTCATTATGTATTTTCCCCTTATGAAAATGGAAAAGATTGAAGTGGGACCCTTTGAGTTTCACGACAAAATTCCATTGAAAAAGGATTACGACCTGAAAGGAGTAAGGGTGGTGCCGCATGCCATTGCACGCTACGGCAGTTTCATACAAAAAGGTGTGGTAATGATGCCAAGCTATGTAAATATTGGTGCCTATGTTGACAGTGGAACCATGGTTGACACCTGGGCCACCGTAGGCTCATGCGCGCAGATTGGCAAAAATGTGCATCTGAGCGGCGGTGTGGGCATAGGCGGTGTGCTGGAACCTGTGCAGGCTGCGCCTGTAATTATTGAAGACAACTGCTTTATTGGTTCGCGCTGCATTGTGGTTGAAGGTGCCAAAATAGGCGAAGAAGCGGTGCTGGGCGCCAATGTGGTGATTACCGCATCCACCAAAATTATTGATGTAAGTGGTACTGAACCCAAGGAATACCGCGGCGAAGTGCCTCCGCGTTCGGTAGTTATTCCGGGCAGTATCCCCAAGCAATTTCCCGCCGGCACCTATCAAGTGCCTGCCGCGCTCATCATCGGCCAAAGAAAACCCTCAACCGACAAGAAGACTTCGCTCAATGAAGCACTGAGGGATTATGATTTGTCGGTTTAGGAGGTTGAGGTTAAAGTTTAAAATTTAAAGTTTAAAGGGGGGCGGACCAATTGAAAATTGAAAAATCCAAATTGAAAATTGGGATAATGAGTTTAAAGCCTGCCCGAATCTGATAAGGAGCGGGTTTAAGGTTCAAGGTTTAAAGGCTGCGAATGTCCTAAGTCCAATGCCTAAAGTCCAAAGTCCATGACCATCCCTAAATAGCATTGGCTCATTATATTTATCCAGAACTTGATTCAGAATCTGTTGTGGTGGCAAGGCACTATGAATTTGTGTTCCAACTCAACAGATTGCGGATCAGGTCCGCAATGACGGAATTATTTTGATTTTCATCCATGAAGCTCTGACGTCACTCCGTGGCGTTCAGGGTAAAAATCAGAGCACTCTGTGCGGAGTGGTTCGTACTAATTGTCATTGCTTTGTCCAAGGTCCTAAGTTCAATTGAAAATTGCAAACTGCAAATTGAAAATTGGGATAATGAGTTTAAAGTTTAAGGTTCAAGGTTTAAAGGGGATTGACAGGATTGATTTTCTGTCATAAGTCTCGATTATCTAGTACAAACCTTCAATTTTGCACTTACTGTTTTTAATTTCAATCTACTGAGAATCCTTATCATACAAACCGCTTACCTCGGAGATGTCGTTCTTATGACCTCTATGATTGAGTCGGTGGCGCAACACCTGCAAGATGCTGAGATTTATGTGCTTGTGCGCAAAGGCAATGAATCGGTGTTGCAAAACAATCCGCATATAAGGCAATTGTATGTATTTGATAAAAAGGCAGGCAAGGTGGGAGAGATGCTACGCTTGGTCAAGGAATTCAGGAGGCTTTCGCTTGATGTGGTTTTCAATTGCCACCGGTTTTTGAGCAGCGGATTGCTGTCGGTATTAAGTGGCGCAGGCAAGGTGTATGGCTTCAACAAAAACCCATTGTCGTTTTTCTACACAAAAAAGGCACCGCACGAGTACCGCCTCCGGCTTCATGAGCTTGACAGAAACCATAGTTTACTACAATTGCGCTGGCCTGAAATTGCTAAGAAACGCGGAAAACTATACCCTTCTGCTCAAGACGTTATCCAAATTCAAAAGTATATCAACAGGCCTTATCACATCCTTGCACCGGCCTCCGTTTGGTTTACCAAGCAATACCCTGCTTCGGGTTGGGCGGCTTTGATTGAGCGGTTGGGTACAACAGTGGTACTGATTGGAGCAAAATCCGATGTGGATTTGTGCGAAGAGATAAAATCAAAATCAGGCAATACGGAGGTTGTCAATTTGGCGGGTGAACTCAGTTTGTTGCAATCCACAGCTTTGATGCAAACGGCAGATGCCGTTTGGGCCAATGACTCAGCGCCTACACACATGGCATCGGTTATTGACGTTGAAACCCACACCATTTTCTGTTCTACCACACCAATTTTTGGCTTCGGACCATCGGCATCCAAAAGCTACAGCCACGAAACCAAGGAGCATCTGCTTTGTCGTCCATGCGGCATCCACGGAAAGGCAAGCTGTCCGGAAGGGCATTTCAAATGCTCGCAAGGAATCTTTTGATGAGTTTTCAGTTTTCAGTTATCAGTGGTCAGTTATCAGTTTAAAGTGGAAAGTTAAGGTTCAAAGGGGTAAGCAATTGAAAATTGAAAACTGCAGATTGAAAATTGGGGAAGTTGAGTTTAAAGTTTAAGGGGCGGGTTTAAAGGATGCGAATGTCCTAAGTCCAATGTCTAACGTCCAAAGTCCATGACCACCCCTGATTAGCAAGGACTGATTATGGTCATTCTGAACTTGATTCAGAATCTGTCGTGGTGGCAAGGCACTATGAATTTGTATTCCAACTCAACAGATTGCGGATCAAGTCCGCAATGACGCGTTTGTTTTGATTTTCAGCCATGAAGCTCTGACGTCACTCCGTGGCGTTCAGGGTAAAAATCAGAGCACTCTGTGCGGAGTGGTTGGCACTTATTGTCATTGCTTTGTCCAAGGTCCAAAGGACAATTGAAAATTGAAAACTGCCAATTGAAAATTGGGATAATGAGTTTAAAGTTTAAGGGGCGGGTTTAAAGGCTGCGAAGGTCCTAAGTCCAATGTCTAATGTCCAAAGTCCATGACCACCCCTGAATAGCAAGGACTGATGATGGTGATTCTGAACTTGATTCAGAATCTGTCGTCCCGCAAGGCAACATGATTTAGTGTTCCAACTCAACAGATTGCGGATCAAGTCCGCAATGACGCATTTGTTTTGATTTTCTGTACGAGAGGAAGCTCTGACGTCACTCCGTGGCGTTCAGGATAAAAATCAGAGCACTCTGTGCGACTTATTGTTATT
>WGNN01000077.1 GCA_016124515.1 bacterium | reverse complement strand
GCACGTGCCCAAACCACACCAATAGTTACTTGGTTAACGGCACCCGGTTTCAGTGTAAATGGTCCGGCTGATTGCAGGAACCTACGGTCGCCCGGTTGGTTGTTGGCAGTTACCTCACTCCAACCTGAAGGATCTCTTGGATCGTCGGGGAACATGAAGTCGGCAGGGCCACCTGTTGCTGTGGTAAAACCGTTTCCACCGTATTTAATCGGGTCACCATTTTTCCAGTGAGCGGTCAAATAGTTGTAGTAGTCAGATGGGTTTTTTGAACGGGGGTTACCTGTTTGTGAAAAGTCGTTGTTATAATAAACGAATTTTGACATGGCTATGTCTTCCGTCGGTTCGTCTTTCTCGCCGTTTCGGTTGTTGTCTTTTCCATCACCTTCATAAATAATTGGCATTTCGCTGGGTTTGTAGCCCAGTTTGCGGTAGTATGAGTAGTAGGTGGTATCCATTTCGTCAACCAATCCGTCTTTGTCGTTGTCTTTGCCATCGCCGGTACCGCCGGGAAAAACCACTTCCAAGTCAGCCTTAGGGCCTTCAAAGAAGTCAACGCCTACTGAAGGTGGGTTGGTACCATAACCGAAAGCACCATCATCAAAGTTGTCGCCGTTGTAGCAAATACCCAATCCACGTGCCACATCGCAACCAACGTAGTCGTCAAAAGCATAACCCAAGTCGGCGTCAACCCACTGCCCGAAGTAGGTACTGTCAAGTTGCTTTTGACCTCGGTTGAATATAGTGGGTTGGTAGAAGGGCATGTTGTTGATCTCGTCATTCGTAGCAAAGGCAAATGCCATTGTTCTGAACTCAAGACCAATTTCAGGCGAGCCGGTTTCTGTTTTGAGGTTACCTACGTCGTTGTAAACGTACCACAAAGCTTGGTCGCCTCTAATGTCGGGATAGTCGCCGGCTGATGGGTCGTAACCCGGACCGCCGCCTACGTTGATATAAGGCGCCATGAAGTGTGCTTCGTTCTGGTCTTTTCTACCGTTGGCTGGCCAATTGGCTATTTCGTCAGGAATTTCAACAACAGAGCCGTTGGCTTGAAACTCGTCAACAAACTTGATAATTTCATCGCGTGTTACTTGGAATATTCGGTCCCAGTATTGGCAGTCAACATCTTCAACTGCCAAGGTAAGGGTATCTACGGGGCCAGGCCAGAAGTCGTTGCCACCAAATTGGCGGTAGGTTTGGGCGGCTGTAAGGATGTTTCCGTTGTTTAAACCACCAATCCAAATAGAACCGGCAAATAATGAGTGACGTTTGGGTTCATTTGACCCATCCGGCACTTTTGGCACTTCGTATCTGGCAGAACCCACGAGGTCCCACCACATATCGCCACCATTCATTATCCTGGCGCGAACATTATTCACATTCAAGTCGGCTCTCGCACTGGCATTCACACATCGGGTGCTCAAGCGTTTGTGCGACATTGAAGGATCGTCATCTACGCCTTTTATCTTCTCTGCATTTGCCGACATGGCAAACAAGAGGGCTAGGGCTAGTGACAGGCTGAATATTTTAATGTGTCTCATAATCAGTTTTTCTTTAATCTTCTAGAATGATATTACTGCACCAATTCTAATCAAACGCGGACGTGTGTAGTTGGATGGTGAGTTTACCTTGGCATTGTAAAGTGCTTGGTATGAGGCCTGATTAGTTTGAAGCAAGATTTGTTGCTGACCCATTGAAGAGTTTAACCAACCATCATCATCAGGCAAACCGGTGTAGCGGTAAAGGCTAATGATGTTGCGTGTGTTGAACAGGTTTTGAACCCACAGGTACACAGTTAGGGCGCTTTGCTTGCCGCCTACTTTCACACCATCATCTCCTTTTTTCTTTCCTAGAGTTACAGGAATAGATTTGTCTATTTTCATGTCGATGTTGAACAACCAAGGGTAGCGGTTACCGTTAACTGTACCGGCAATGGTTGAACGTTGTTGCACGCCTATGGCAACTTCCTGAGTTACGTTTTTCTGACCTGAATAAGGGCTACCTGAAAGCGCACTTGCTATGAAGTTGATACCGGCATCCTGGAATATCTTTTTACCACCATTTGTGATAAAACCATTGTAAGCAGAACCATGACCGTAGCGATAGTCGAAGCTTAACACGAAGTTGTGGCGACGATCTTGGTTGGTTGGCTGCAATGAACGCAGGTTGGTTTGGCCGGCATTGATAAGTGAGGCCTGTGTGGTAGAGCTTGAACCGGTAGCATTGGCAAACTGCAAGGTGTAGTTGGCTTCAAGGGTTACGTTTTTGTTGGTTGATTCAGGATCTGAACTTGGACGCAACACGTAGTTGAAAATGAAACCTTTTACTGTACCAAAGTCAATGTTGCCGTAGGTAATGTAGTCAATTGGGTAAGCATAGCGGCGTGGGGTAATTTGGATCATGTTGCGCAGCTCTTTGTAGTATGCATTTACCTTAACAGCCATGTTATCACCAATTCTTTGTTGGAAACCCAATTCGTAGCTGATTGTTTTTTCAGGAAGTAGGTTGGGGTTGCCAATGGTGTTGGTAGAACGTGCGGGCAAATAGTAGTAAGCATCCACTGTAGCAATATTGCCCGATTGTGGTCTTTGGGTCAACACATCGTAGTTGGCAAAGAACATGGCTCGGTCGCTAATTGGGAATGATACTGCCACACGTGGCATGATGTTTATTTGTGGCTTGTAGTCTTTGAAAGAAGCACTTGTTAAACCAATTTGGTTTTGCTCTTGCTTGCTTTTGAAGTAAGTATATGGAGCAATGGTACCGCTGTTTGATTGCTGTGCAATAACCGAAGGGTCGTTGGTTTCGCTACCATCAGCATTGTACCAGTTATTGCCGTCTCTGAAACCTACAATTTTGGTTGGGTTGTAAGGGTCATCTACATATACTACATAGTCGCTGCCAATTCCGTCAGGAGCTTTGAACTCATTAAACTTAGGATCGTTGGCCAGCTCTGATACATTTTTGGTTGGGTAGAGGTTATACTCATCTTTCAACACACTTTGGTTGGCATCAAATCGGTCAACTCGCAAACCTAAACGTAGGTTGAGTTTGTTGTAGATAACCTCATCCTGAATATAACCGGCAAAGTAAATGGGGTTGTAAGGTGCAATTAACCTGTCTTGCGGGTTTTTCAGATAATCATCAAGACTAGGCTTTTTAGTTACCTTATTTCCCAAATGATCGTAACCATAGTAAGATACAGTTCCGTTTTGCAACAAGTCATCAGCGCTAAACCAGCTCAACTTGAAGGTTGAAGGATCATAAGCATCGGGGTTGATGAATGAGTATTGGTTGATGGCATTGCCATTCATGTCTTTGTATCCGTTGTCAATCAAGTATTGACGGAAGTTTTTGTCAAATGAAGTTTGAGCTGAAGCATTGATTGCTTTAGGGAATTTAACTGTATCAAGAAAAGTTCCTTTGGCTTTGCTCAACTCATAACCGTGATACTCGCCATCAGAGAATACATAAATAGCACTGTCAAGCGATTTTGAACCGAATTTGATTTGGCGGTTAACCGATTGACGCATGGTATTCCACAAACCGGTGGCATTGATGCCATAGTAACGAAGGGTACGTTGCTCGTAACGGAAACCTACTTTTATGTTGTGGTTCTTTATTTTACCGCTAAGCGCAAAGTTTACTGACAATTGGTCTTCGCTTTGTTTGGCATAAGATGAGTAAGGTGTACCAACGTTTGACCAAAGCGAGTAAACCAATGGTGGTGTGTAGCCATTGATGAGCGCACCATTCTGTTGTATTTCACTTAAGCTTGAAGGATTGCTGCCATTGAATCTGTAGAATTGCTTGGTGTAGTTGGCAGAAGTTGGGTTAGCAGTACCGGGAGTAAATCTTACGGCAGTATCATTTGGAGTTTCCTGCTCGTAAAGTGCCAATACCGACATGGCAGAATCTGTTCCTCCATAGATAGTTTGGTTTTCCCAGCGGTATTTCTGTTGGTAAATATCAAACTTACCTACATAGCCATATTCAAATACATTGTCTTGGTGTCTTGGGTCCCAGCGGGTGTTTTGGTAGTGGGTGTAGTCCACTTGGAAATAATACCCAGCGTTTTGGATTAATGCGTTTTCATCGCTTTTGAAGTATTGCTTCAAACGAATGTAACCTGCATAAGTATCATTTTTAAACTGCGAGTTGTTGTCGTAGTTGAGCAAACTATTGGCATAGCTGTAGTCGTTGCCTGAGAAACGACGGGCACGGCCACCAATGGTCAAAAACAAATTATCATTAATAGACCAATCTATTTTACCATTAAAGTTGTAGCCAAGGCTTTTGGTGTTTGGCTTCACCTTTACGCGGGTCCAATCGCTTGGCATCAAAAAGTCAGAGTTTGACACATAACCACCTGAAATTGGCGATGGACGCAAGGGATTTTCTCTGATAGCGTTGATTTTGTCTTCATTCACTTTCAACACACCAATTGGCGAAGGATCAGGGTCTAAGCGGTAGTTGAGTGTACCACCTATAAGGTAGCTCAACTTGGCTGCGGTTGCTCCTGAATTGGAATCAACCACAATGCGTTTCAACGGACCTGATGACAAAATCTCAAGGGTATTGTAGCCAAATCCGTCAAGACCTTGTGATGTAATGGCTTCCACGCGGTTGAAGTAGGCGTTTGATGGACGACGGGTGGTAATGTTTACCACACCTGAGGTAGCATCGCCAAATTCCGCGGGAATACCTGATTGATAGACTTGAATTTCGCCGTAAGAGGATACTGCCACGCTGGCGTCTCCACGAACCGGCATACCATCTATATAGGTAATAACCTGATCGGAACGACCACCGCGAATTACCGGTGCACCACCATCAACCGATTGCACACCGCCCGAAACGGCGATAACGCCTGTAGCGCCACGAACGGGCAGACGACCAATTTCTTCGGTGTTTTTAGATGATGTTCCACCGTATGCATCCTTTATAATGGGTTCTTTTTTCTCGACAATTACTACTTCAGGAATTTCTTCAAACGAAGGATCCATTTTAATGAGCATAGATGCGATACCATTCGCGGTCACATCTACAGGTTCTACATAGGTTTTGTAGCCTACAAAAGTAACCTTAACAGTGTAAGTCCCTGGTTCCAAACCAGAAATGGATGTCAAACCGAATGGATCAGTCGCATCTCCTTTTATAAATTTTTCGCCAATGTAAACTGCTACGTTGGCTCCTAGAATCCCATCACCGTTTTCGTCTTGCACTTCCACCTTAATAGTACCCATTTGTACCTGGGCTTTGGCAGAAAGAGCCGAAATCAGCAATAGCATAATGATTTTGTAAACGTGTTTCATGTTGCCTTTCTCATCGTTAAGTTTTCAAAAATGAAATATTTTTTTCACAATGCTTAACAGCATGTGTTTTTTTTAAGTGTAGCCTTATGGCCAGTATAGTTGTCTGTTAGGATGCTAGTGCAAGGTATAGAGATAGTTAGGCACCACATAGGCCAAGTCTATAATTGTCGAACCTTTTTCATATATGTCCATTTTGTTAAGCCTTGTTAAGTGATGCTTCAAAGAAATCACTTCAACAGGCAATTTGGGAAGACATATTGTTTGAAAATTCGGCATAACTTTTCTTGGTTTTTTGTGGTGTATTCCTGCTTTTTTTAGTATTGATTTTCCTGAAATGGCTTGGTGAATTTTGGCGCGCAACCAGTAACTAGGCTTTGTGCAGCGCTGCCATAAAATCTTCTTTTTTCCTCTTTGACACGTACACGGTCTCGCCATCGGTCATTACCACATAGCCGCCATCGCCGCGCACATACTTGGCTACTTCGTTCAGGTTGATAAGGTGGCTGTGGTGCACGCGTACAAAGCCATAAGGTGTGAGCAGCTCTTCGTATTCCTTAATCTTTTTGCTTACGAGTATTTTCTTGTGGTCTTTTAAAAAGAAGTGGGTGTAGCTACCGTCGGCCTGACAGCGGATGATGTCTTGCACATTGATAAAAGTAAGTCCGTCAGAACTTGGCAAGGCTATTTTGTGTCGGCCATTGGTTGATTGCAGGTTTTGCAGCAATAGCTCAAAATTGCGGTTGCTGCTTTCTTTGCTCAGCAACTCTTCGGCTTTTGCTACGGCCTTTTGCAAATCTTCGGGGTTTATGGGCTTTAGCAGGTAATCTACCGCACTCAACTTGAGTGCGCGCAGGGCATAGTTTTCAAATGCGGTGGTAAAAATTACGTGAAACGAATTCCAGGTTACTTTTTCGAGCAACTCAAAACCGGTTCCATCTTGTAGTTCAATATCAAGAAAAATAAGGTTGGGCTTGTGTTGGTTTATAGCTTCTACGCCTGTTGCCACACTTTCGGCAAGGGCCAGTATTTCTACGTTTTTGCATTGGTCTTTCACCAACATCTCCAATGATTCACGACTGCGTTTTTCATCGTCAATAATTACGGCTTTAAACATGGCTTTCTTTTTTAAGTAGGTTAATCAAAAATTGAAACTCTGATAAAAATCTCCACCCTTGTTCCCGCAGGTGCGTTGTTTTCATCGTACAAGTCGGTAATTTTTACCGTCGGTTGCTCGTGGCTGTTGCTCCACAGGCTCAGGCGGTCTTGGGTTACCTGCATTCCTAAAGACTTATATCTGTTTTGTTTCTGTTCTTTTATTTCTTTGGCTTTGGCCCTGCCTATTCCATTGTCTTCAATTACTACCAAAATACCCCCTTCTACTTTAGTGGCTTCTATTGAAAGCAAACCTTCGCCCGTTGGTTTGTTTTTAAGGCCGTGTATGATGGCGTTTTCTACAAACGGCTGCATGAGCATGGTGGGTATCTCCACCTCGTCGGCATCAATTTCGTCCGACACATATATACTATAGGTAAACTTATGGTCAAAGCGCAGCTTCTCAAGGTCTATGTACAAGCGCAGGGTATCTATTTCCTCGGCAAGCGAAATCATTTCTTCGCGCGAGCTATTGAGAATGAGCCGCATAAGGGTGGCAAACTTGGTGAGGTAGCCACGGGCCGCATCTTTGTCGTTTTGACTGATAAAATGCTGAATGGAGTTGAGGGAATTGAAGATAAAGTGCGGATCCATTTGTGCACGCAACGAAGTAAGCCGGTATTTAAATCCTTCTTTTTCTGCTTCTGACAAGCGCAAGTCTGCCTCAACCAATTGTCGTTTGGTATTGTTGCGCACCGTTTTTACAATCAAATAAGCTATGAGGGTTATCAAACCAAGCGAAATGAAAAACAACAGCGGCTGAAACCACCACATGAGATAAACCGGCGACTTAACCTTTATTGTGATAGAGCCTCCATGTGTGTTCCACACGCCATCGTTGTTTGATGCTTGTACCTTGAAAATGTATTCACCGGGGTCGAGGTTGGTGTAGCCTGCGCTCCTGCGGTTTTCTGCTTCAATCCACTCTTCGCTGAGGCCTTCAAGCTTGTAGCGGTATTTGTTTAGGTGCGAGTTGACATAGCTGAAAGCCACATACTCAAAAAAGATGTTGTTTTCGCTGTAGTCAAGTAAAATATGTTTTTTGCCATCTACTATTTGCGGCCAAATAAGCTCGCCGGGTTTGGTGTAGGCTATAATGTCAACCGGTGGTTTAAAATGGTTGATGTTGGCCTCGTCAGGTATAAAAGAATTGAACCCATTGATTCCGCCGAAATAAAACCTGCCCGATGGCCCCATGGAATATGCTCCCTGATTGAACTCATTGCTTTGCAAGTTGCACGATTCGTCAAAGTTTCTAAAGTTGCCGGTTTTTATATTGAAGGCCGACAGGCCCTTGTTGGTGCTCATCCACAAATAGCCGCTTTTATCTTCCAAAAAACCATAAACCACATCGTTTGGCAAGCCATCGAGCTCGGTGTAGGCATGAAAGGTTTGGTCTTTGTCGTTGTACAAATTAAACCCTCCGCCAAAGGTGCCTACCCAAATTCGGTTTTCGCTATCGCGGAAAATTGACATGACCTTGTCGTAGCTAAGGCTGCTGGTATCGCCCATTTTGTGGGTAAACTGCTCCACCACTCCTTTGTCGTAATCTATGATGGTGATGCCACCGCCAAAAGTTCCTGCCCATATATGGCCGTCTTTGTCTTCTTCAAGTGCCAGCACAGTATTGGAGCTGAATGTCCGCACCTCATCAGGATTTATGGCAAAGTGCTTGAAACTTCCGGTGTGGATGTCCATACAGTTGAGCCCCACATCAGTACCAATCCACAAACGGCCTTTTGAATCGAAAAGCAGGGCGTATATAGAATCGTCGCTTAAGGTTTGGTGGGCTTCTTTGGAGCTGTCTTTTCGGTAGTTGGTTATGGCTTTGGTGTCTGGATTGAAACAAATAAGTCCGTGGCCAATGGTGCCTATCCACAGGTTTTTATCGCTGTCTTCTTTTATTGACCATATTTTTTCGTGGTCAAAAAGGTCGGTAAAATGCTGGTAGGCTACACTTACTATTACTCCGTTTTGATCAAAGTGGTGGTCAACCAAATCGAGCCCACCGCCATCGGTGCCCACCCACACATCGCCTTCATCGTTTTCGAGCAAAGCAAATACGCGTTGTGCGCCCAACCCCTCAGGTTCGTTGCGTCGGTATTGGTACAGCCTGAATTGGTTGATGTAGCGGTCGTATTTGTTGATACCACCGTGGTAGGTTCCAATCCAAACCACTCCTGATGGATCTTGAAAAACGGAAGTAACCACATTGTCAGAAAGCGAAAATTCATCGCCGGGATCTTTTTCAAAGTGCAAAAACCGGTGGGTGCTTTGGGTAAACACGCACACGCCCTCGCCATTGGAGCCTATCCAAATATTTTGTGAGTTGTCTTGATAAATGGAAGTAATCTCGGTTTGTGAAAAACCACAAGTGGCTGGTGTAATGGTTTTTATGTATTCCAGATTTTTTGAATATACCAATATACCGTTATCAGTGCCTACCCAAATTTCACCATCCCCAAACTCATACAGGCAATAGGCAGTGATGGCTTCTTCTTCAAATATTTTAAAGTCGTCGCCGGGCAAAGTGAGCAAGTTGGTTTTGCGGTCCCACATGGATACGCCAAAATCGTGGGCTACAAGCACCTTGCCTTTTGAAGTTTGCAAAACCTGATGGGTTCTGAAATAGGCATAATCAGGTAAATTAATTGGCGTAAAGGCTTGTAAATCAGTACTTACATCCAATCCCTGATAGGTTCCAACAAAGAGTTGTGAATCGGTTTGGTAAATGGAATAGACGTCGTTGTGGCTTATTTCGCCTTTCTCGCCTGTATGCAGCCATCTTTTAAAGGTATTGTCGGCAGGATTGAAGTGGTTGAGGCCGCCACCAAAAGTTCCTACCCATACACCACCGTCTTTTGCGGGGCTCATGCAGTAAATAAAATTGTCAGAAATTGAATTCGGATCTCCGGGGCGGTTGCGAAAGTGGATGAACTCATAGCCATTGTATCGGTTGAGTCCATCGGCAGTGCCCACCCAAATGTAGCCCGCCGAATCTTGTGTGACACAAAAAACAGCACTTTGCGAAAGTCCTTCGTTTACCGACAAATGCCTGAAATTAAATTCCTGCGCTAATCCTTTTGACAGATTGAGCACCTGCATAAGCAACAGGCTCAAGGGTATGACAGACTTTATTCTCAAATTGCCATTTTAGTATATGACCCGCTCAATTTAGGATCCATTAAGAAACCGGCTGCCTTTCATTTCACAGCTGTTAACAAATTGGCGATAAGTGGCGCAACTTATAAAAGTTGCTTGTACTTGTCTATCAATATCTCAAACATTTTGCGCAAAGCTTCAAAGGTCCACCCGGCAATGTGGGGTGTTATTATCACCTTGCCGCTTAGCAACATCTCGTCAATGAGTTCGCGGTAGCTGGCATCTACCTTGCTTAGTGGCTCTGTTTCAATTACATCAAGTGCCGCAGCCAATACACGTCCCTCTTTTATTGCCTTCCACAGGGCCCGGGTATCGCACACCTTACCCCGCGAAGTATTTAAAAAAATTATGGGCTTTTCAAAGGCATTAAAAAAAGCCTCGTTGGCGTAGTAATGTGTTTCATTATTGTGTGGCAGGTGCAGGCTCACCACATCGGCTTGTTCATACACCGTTTGCAGGCCAATTGAAGGCAATTGTTGCGGCGTTACTCTTTCCTTGTATTTGTCGTGCGGCAAAAGCTTAACGTTAAAACTACTCAGTTTTTCGCAGAAAGCGCTGCCGGCATTTCCCACACCAATCACGGCAACGGTTTTGTTTTCAAGTTCCAAGCCACGGTTTTCTTCTCTAATCCACTGTCCGTTTTTCACTTGGTTGGCTGCGCGCAGCATATTGTTGGTAAGCATCAGCAGCAAACCCATCGCGTGCTCGCCCACCGCATTGCTATTGCCATTGGGCGAATTGAGAATACGTATTTGGTGCTGTGCACACCAGTCTTTGTCCACATTGTCAAGTCCGCTGCCGGGTCTGAACACCAGGTTTATTTGGCTGAAATGCTCAAAAAAACGCTCATTGAGTAGCAACGAACTTTTTATGAGGATGCTGTCATAGATATTGGCCAAACCAAAAAGGTCTTCATTTTCCACCTCGGGTTGGTAGTCAATACTGAAGTTGAGGTTTTGGAGTGCTTCAATGAAAAATGGGGGGCAGTGGTCGCACAGCAAAATGTGCCTAGAAGGTGATTCCATACATTAATCGTCCAATAAAAAAATAGATTCCAAGCCCCATAAGATCGTTGGTGGTGGTTATAAAAGGCCCTGTTGCCAAGGCAGGATCAATCTTTAGCCCATTGAGTATCAAGGGAATTAAAGCCCCCAATATAGAGGCAATAATGATAACCGAAAACAAGGCGATGCTGATGGTGACACTCAGACTCATGGAGTCGTTGGCCACCATGCCATACGAAAGCAGGGCCATAGCACACAGCATGGCGTTTATAAGTGCCACGCGTAGTTCCTTGCCCAACTTGGCAAGCAGGCTGGTTTCGAGCAAATTTTTGCTGGCCAAACTCTGCACTACAATTGCGGATGACTGTACGCCGGCATTGCCCCCCATAGCCGCAATAAGTGGTATAAACAAAGCCATTTCAGGATATACCTGTATGTCGTCTTCGTAGAGTCCAATCACTTTTGAGGAGGCAATTCCGCCCAGCAAACCAAGGAAAAGCCAGGGCAAGCGCGCCCGCGACAGCACCCAAACCGTATCGGAATATTCTACGTTTTCTGACAAACCCGAAGCCAGTTGGTAGTCCTCTTCTGCTTCTTCGCGCATAAAATCCACCACGTCGTCAATGGTAATGCGCCCTACCAACCTGCCTAAAAAATCAACTACGGGCATAGCCACAAAATTGTAGCGGCCCATTATTTCAGCCACCGTTTGCGCTGAGTCAGTATCACTAACATAAACCACTTTTGGGTCGTAAAATTGGCTTATTCTGGCATTTGATTTTGAAATAATCAATTTGCTTAGCGGAACCAAACCTACCAATTTTCCCAAATCATCAACCACATACACGGCATATACCGATTCCACCTCATCGGCTTGTTTTCGTATTTCGTCTATGCATTCATTCACGGTCCAGTTCACATTCACCCGCACCAACTCCTTTGCCATCAAACCACCGGCGGTGTCTTCATCGTATTTGAGCAGCGAAATGATATCGGCAGCTTCTGACTTTATTTCTTCGCGCAAAAAATCGGTAACAGATTTTTTCTGGTTTTGCGGCAGGTCATTTATCAAGTCAGCGGCATCGTCAGAATCCATGGCACGCAAAAAGCGTTGGTAAATTTGCCTGGGCGAAAAGGCTGCAATGAACTTTAAGCGCAAATCTTCATCAAGCTCCGAGAGTACTTCGGCTGAGAGGTCGTCTTGCAGGTTTTCAAAAACCGTAGGAATGTACTCCTCCTCCAAAGCCGACACAATTTCAGCAATATCGTAAGGATGCAGGTCGCTGATGGCCTCTACCGCCTTATCTGTCTGCCCCGATTCAATCCAGGCAATGATCTCTTTCGACAGCTCTTTGGTAAGTTCAGTTGACATGCTTCTGTATTTCTCGGCTTAGGTTAATAAAATCGGTTACACTCATTTGTTCAGGCCGCAAGTGTAAGAAACCGTTTATTGCCGCAAGGTTATTTTTTTCATTAAGAAAAGCGGCAAGCGAATTGCGCAAAGTTTTCCTGCGCTGGTTGAAGGCCGCCTTTACCAATCTGAAAAAATGCGTTTCATCCAGACCTTCAATTTCGCTTCTGAACCGCTCCATGCGTATCACCATCGAATCAACCTTGGGTGGCGGATTAAAAGCTCCGGGCTTCAAGGTAAAAACGGGTTTCACCTCGTAGTAGCTCTGCACCAAAACCGACAATATGCCGTAGGTTTTTGAGCCATGTGCTGCCGCTATTCGCTGGGCTACTTCTTTTTGAAACATACCCACCACCTCAGGCACCCGCGCCCGCTGCTCCAATACCCTAAATACTATTTGACTTGAAATATTGTAGGGGAAATTGCCACACACACCAAATGAATTGCCTATTTGTTCCAGGTCTGCATCCAAAAAGTCGATGTTTTCAATGGAAACCTGTTGCGATTCATATTTGGCGCGCAGGGGTTCTATCAAATCGCGGTCTATTTCAATCAGTTTCAGCGTCCTGCCCAGTGTTGCTTTTTCAGCCAAAAAATTGGTGAGCACACCACCGCCGGGGCCTATTTCAACCAAATGCTCGTAGGTAGTTCCCCAGCCTTCAATCGCCTCGGCTATTTTGCCTGCATGTGCGGGGTCTTTCAAAAAATGCTGACCAAATCTCTTTTTCAATTGCATGGCCTACAAAAATAAAGCCCTCGGCCAGCTTCTTAATCAAATGGTTTTGCCAAGCTATTGGTTAATATTGCATTCACAAACGAATAGAAAACAATGAGCCACGGTCATAAAAAAAATCTACCTAAGGTTGCCATTACCGTAGGCGACCTCAATGGTATTGGACCTGAAATAATTATAAAGAGTTTTAAGGAAGACCGGTTTCTTAACCTGTGCACACCTATTATATATGGTAGTGCCCAAACCATGATCTACCACAAGAAGCTGCTCCAAAACAAGTATTTCAATTTTCAGCTGATCAAATCGCCTGATGAAGCCCGTCCGCGAAAAATAAATCTGATAAATGCCTGGGATGATGAAGTGAAAATACAGATTGGCGAATCCCAAGTAAACACCGGAAAAACAGCCTACAAAGCACTTCAAGCTGCCGTAGCCGATTTAAAAGCCGGCGAGGTGGATGTGTTGGTAACCGCCCCAATCCACAAAAAAAGCATACAACAGGCGGGTATGGAGTTTCCCGGACATACTGAATTTTTGGCCAATGCTTTTGAAACCGACCAGCAATTGATGCTTTTAGTAGGCGAACGCATGAAAATTGCCGTAGCCACAGGGCATATTCCATTGGAAAAAGTGGCGCAGGAACTCACGAAGAAAAAAGTACTGAAAGCCTTAAAAGCACTCAACAAATCAATGATTGAAGACTTTGGTTTGGTACGACCCCAAATAGCCGTGTTGGGGCTCAATCCGCATGCCGGCGAAAATGGCAGCATGGGTAGCGAAGAAGACGATGTGATAACCCCCGCCATTGAAGAGGCCGGTCGTCATGGCATTACCGCGCTGGGTCCCTACCCTGCCGATGGCTTTTTTGGCACCCGCATGCATACCCGATTCGATGCCATATTGGCCATGTACCACGACCAGGGTTTGGTTCCATTCAAGTTGCTGGAGTTTGAAAATGGTGTAAACTATACTGCCGGCTTGCCCATAGTGCGCACCTCGCCCGACCACGGTACTGCATTCAGCATTGCCGGAAAAAATGAAGCCAATGAACAGTCATTTGTAGAAGCGGTTTACCTGGCCCTTAAAATCCAGGCCAACCGCGAGAACTACGCTGAAATGACTGCCAATCCACTGGAAACCAGAATGGAGAAACAAAAAGAAAGAGAATAGTCATTTCAATTGAATTTGAATAAACGCCTTGCCCGCCGCGTGAACCGCGCAACTTGCCAAGGCAATTAGATCTTTATACATACTGGTGTTTTTCGTTTGCCTGATAGCAGTTTCAATCGAAGGAGTTTATTTGGGTAAATGACTGAGTGCGAAACAAGAATAACGAAGTTACAGGCCATTTAACGCAGACACAATTTTGTGCTTAAAGTAGAAGTGTCTGATGGAAAATGGGCTGAAACGAGGCTTTCGCAGTTTCAAACGAAGGAGTTTACTTGGGTAAATGACTGAGTGCGAAACAAGAATAACGAAGTTACAGGCCATTTAACGCAGACACAATTTTGTCCTTCAAGTAG
>WGNN01000020.1 GCA_016124515.1 bacterium | reverse complement strand
TCCGACTCCGGATTTTCCAGCAGTTCGCGAATTTTTGCGAGCCAATCGTCAAGCCCCATGGTATTTTGGTTGGCACTATCACCTTCTTTGTATTTCCAGTGTGCAGCAAAACCTTTTTCTGCCACATCGTCCATGCGTTGTGTACGTATTTGTACTTCAAACCACCGGCCTGATGGCCCCATTACCGTGGTGTGCAAAGATTCGTATCCATTGAATTTGGGCGTGGAAATCCAGTCGCGCAGCCGCGAAGGATTGGGCGTGTAAATATCAGTTACCACCGAATATACCCGCCAGCAATCTGCTTTTTCCAGTTCGTGGCTCGCTGTTACCGGATCCACAATTATCCTTATGGCAAACACATCAAACACCTTGTCGAATGGAATGCCTTGTTTTTTCATTTTTTGGTAAATGGAAAAAATGGATTTGAGCCTTCCCTTAATGGTGTATTTCAAACCCAGCTCATCCAACCGCTCCTCAATGGGGGTCACAAATTTTCTAATCAACCTTGACCGTTGCACTTTGGATGAAACGAGTTTTTCCTGTATGTCGAAGAATACATGAGGCTCGGTATATTTCAAAGCCAGGTCTTCCAACTCGCTTTTGATAGCGTGCAAACCAAGGCGGTGGGCCAGCGGAGCAAACAAAAAGGTTGTTTCTGAAGCTATTTTCAACTGCTTTTGCTGTGGCAGCGCATCCAAGGTGCGCATGTTGTGTAGCCGGTCCGCCAGTTTCACCAATATGACCCGCACATCGTCTGAGAGCGTCAGCAGTATTTTCTTGAAGTTTTCCGCCTGTTCAGAGGTGCTTTTGCCCATGAGTCCTGAAACCTTGGTAAGGCCGTCAATAATTTCGGCTATTTTAATACCAAAGTTTTCTTCTATATCTTCAAGTGTAATGGTGGTGTCTTCAACCACATCGTGCAACAGTGCGGCCACTATCGATTTGGTGCCGAGTCCAATTTCGCGTGCGCAAATAGTTGCCACCTCCAGCGGGTGAATGATGTATGGTTCGCCCGATTTTCGTCGTTCGGTGCCGTGGGCATCAAGGGCAAATTGGAAAGCTTTTCTTATTTCCTTTAGCGACTCTTTTTTGATAATGGGCTTGCATGCCCGCAACAAAGTTCTGTATGCATTGAGTATCAGGCGTTGGTCTTCGCTTGTGTAGGTGCTGCTCATAGTGACTTAAAACTACGAAAAAAACACATTTTGCCAGCTAAAAGTGCAGAAATGTGATGCAAATAAAGAATTGTACTTTTTTTAAGCCAATGTTAATAATATTGTTACTTTTGCAACCGCTTTCACGCACGCGGGTGTGGCGGAATTGGTAGACGCGCTAGACTTAGGATCTAGTGCCGCAAGGCGTGGGGGTTCGAGTCCCTTCACCCGCACTCCTCTCAAAACTCATTTCATGCAATTAGATTTTATTAATGAAGGTAGTTTAGAAGGTGTACTTACACTTTCTATTGATGGAATCGACTATCAGGAAAATGTTGCCCAATCAATAAAAAAGTACCAGAAAACCATGCGTTTTCCGGGATTTAGAGTGGGCAAAACACCACTTGGCTTGGTGAAAAAGCAGCTTGGTTCTGAGCTGAAACGCGAAGAAATAAACAAACTGATTCAAGCCGAAATCAATAAATACTACGCTGAGAATAAAGAACGCATCATTTTTATGCCCCTAATGCAGGATGCAGATGATGAGCTTAATTGGGATGCAGATGATACCTACAAGTTTACCTTCAAAGTAGCTTTCAGACCTGAGTTTGAAATTGACACCCAGGTGTTGGGCGGACTTGAAACCAAGGTTATTACGCTTGCCGATGAGGAAATTGACGAGGAAATAGAACACCTGCGCGAACAGTATGGCGATGTGGAAAGCCTTGATATAGTTAAGGACGATGCTGACACTGTAACCGTGCTGAAAATAGTAGAACTGAACGCCGAAGGTGAGAAGCTTGAGGAAGGCTTTGATAAAATGATTCGCCTGAAACTTGCTGAAACACCCGACAGTCTTAAAGCAGAACTTATTGGACAGGATAACGATGCGGAATTCAACTTGAACTTAAAAGAAATATTAAGTGAAGACGAGCTCTGCAAAGTGCTTGGAATTGAAAAACCAGAGGCCAAAGACCTGAACAATAACTTTCAAATAACTGTGCGCGGTAGCATCATACTGAAAAAAGCAGCCCTTGATGAAGCCTTCTTTGAAAAAGTATTTAACGACAATACCATTGAAGACGCAGCAAATTTCAGAGAGCGTATTGCCGACAACATGAAACGTTTTTTTGAAGATAAAGACGAAGTGGCGCTTCAAAAAGAAGTACGAAATGTACTTACCGAAAAAGTGGAAGTGCCATTGCCCGATGCTTTTATGAAGGAGTGGTTTGACAGAAACGCACAACTGAAGGAAGACGATGATGCCGAAAAGCAATACCGGATTTTTGCAGATGACACCAAGTGGGATCTTATACTTGAAAAATTGGCAGGTAACCTAAACCAAGTGGTTTCTGACGAAGAAGTGAAAAATTCAATACGTTCTTATGTATTGCAACAATATGGCTACCAATTGCAGTCAATGGGTATGGAAGGGTTTGAAAACATGGTGAATAACCTGTACAAACAAGAGTATTTCAGACTGGAACTTCAGCAGAACCTTTTGCTGTCAAAGGTGGTTAAAGAATTGAAAAATAACGGTACATTTACCGAAGTTGCGCTCTCAAAAGCACAATTCGAAGAATACGTACGCGAAAACGAACTTTAACCATGAGTGAATTCAATTCAAATAGCTTCAAAAAGGAATTTGACCTTTTTGCCAAAAAAGACCAAGGTATCTCATCGTTGAACCTTGACCGATACTACAACCGCATAACCAACCTTACCCCCAATGTTATTGAAGAACGTCAGCTCAACATTACAGGCATCGACGTTTTTTCAAGACTTATGATGGACCGCATCATCTTTTTAGGATTGCCTATCGATGACCAAGTGGCCAACATAGTACAGGCACAGTTGCTCTTCTTAGAGTCAGCCGATGCTACACGCGATATTCAAATTTACCTGAACAGCCCGGGTGGTTCTGTATATGCCGGTTTGGGAATGTATGATACCATGCAATACATCAACCCTGATGTTGCCACCATTTGTACCGGTATTGCCGCTTCAATGGCTGCCGTATTGCTTTGTGCCGGTGCTGCCGGAAAACGTTCATGCCTCAAGCACAGCCGCATCATGATACACCAACCCATGAGTGGCACGCAAGGACAGGTTTCTGATATGGAAATAGCTATAAAAGAAACCGTAAAAGTAAGAGACGAACTCTACACCATACTCAGCGAACATACCGGACAGCCATTCGATAAAATAAAAGCCGATTCAGACCGCGACTATTGGATGACTTCCGGCGAAGCGAAGGAATATGGTATGGTTGACGAAGTTTTGCTAAGAAACAAGTAGCCAATGGCCAAAAATGATTACTGCTCTTTTTGCTGGAGAAACAAAGACGAAGTATCGCTCTTAATTGAAGGCAAAGAAGGTTATATATGCGATTTGTGCGTAAAGGAAGCCTACAAAATTGTAAGTGCTGAACAGTCGCGCAACTCATCAAAAAACCTGGAACCCAACCTGTACACACCCAGGAAAATCAAGGAATTTCTTGATGAATACATCATTGGTCAGGACGAAGCCAAAAAAGTACTTTCCGTAGCCGTTTACAACCACTACAAACGTGTAAACCACGAGCTGAAGAAAGGCGAAAACGACATTGAAATTTCGAAATCGAATATTTTGATGGTGGGCGAAACCGGTACCGGCAAAACCCTGATGGCACAAACCATTGCACGCATTCTGAACGTGCCTTTCTGTATAGCCGATGCCACGGTAATTACCGAAGCCGGATATGTGGGCGAAGACGTTGAAACTATACTTACCCGATTGTTGCAGGCCGCCAATTATGATGTGCAAGCGGCAGAACGCGGTATTGTGTATATAGACGAGATAGACAAAATTTCAAGGAAAAGCGCCAATCCATCAATAACACGCGATGTAAGCGGCGAAGGTGTGCAACAAGCCATGCTCAAGTTGCTTGAAGGCTCGGTAGTGAACGTGCCACCACAAGGCGGTAGGAAACACCCTGAGCAAAGTATGGTAGCCATTAATACCAAAAATATTCTGTTTATATGCGGCGGCGCATTTGATGGATTGAAGGATATTGTATTGCGAAGGCTCAACACCTCGGCAATAGGCTACCGCACCGGCGACACCAAGGTAGATCAGTACAAAGGAGAAAATCCTTTTAAATACGCCATGCATCAAGACATTAAGAAGTATGGCCTTATACCTGAACTGTTGGGAAGGTTGCCTGTACTTTCATACTTGAATCCACTCGACAAGGATTCGTTGAAGCAGATAATGACCATACCCAAAAACTCGCTGGTAAAACAATATGAATTGCTTTTTAAAATGGAAGGAGTTAAGCTCACCATTACCGACGAAGCAGTTGATTTTATAGCCCAGCAAGCCTTGGAATTGAAATTGGGTGCACGGGGACTACGTTCGCTGTTTGAAGCAGCCATGACCGATACCATGTATGAATTGCCCGACAAGAAAGGAGTGAAGGAGTTTTTGGTTGACATGGAGTTTGTGACCCAGATTTTGAACAAAGACAGGATCAAACACCTGAAAGCGGCCTAAAGTAATAGTTGTTGACTATATTTCATAAAAAAAGGCGATCAATAGGTTGATCGCCTTTTTTTATGGGGTCTATGGGTGAATTCGCTTCAATTACAGCAAGCCGAGTTTTTTGCGTACCTCAGCTGTAAGGTCAAGTGCGGGGTCGTAGTAAAGCACCGTTTGTTCGGTATAGTTGAGTACGTATGAAAAGCCTTTTTCCTTGGCCACAGTTTGGGTGGCTTTTTTTATTTTCTTAAATATGCGGTTGAGCATTTTCTCTTGCATGGTATCCAAACTTGCACTAGCCAATTGGTAATACTGCTGGTAATTTTGTTCAAGGTTGGTCAGTCTTGTTTGTTGGAGAGTCCTTTCGGCAAGCGACCAATACTTTGCACTGTCTTGGTAAAGTGCTTTAACCCTGTTGTACTCAGCTTCCATTTTTTGTAGCTTTATCTGAATCTTCTTTTGTTCTATCTCCAACGTATCCTGAGCCGTTTTGTATTGCGGCATGTCGTTAATGATTTTTTGAAGATTAACGTGTCCTATTTTCTGAGCAAATGTAGCGCTGCTGTACATTGCAAGCAGTAGGGTAAGCACGGTGGTAAGGTGTTTCATTTACGTTCTTTTGTATTTTTTGTTTTCTATTTATCTCCGGTTCCGGGAACTATTCCCAGGTAATCGAGTACTTCATCGCTGCGGTCAAACTTGCTGTTGGTAAAGAGCATGGTGGTGGAGCCTGCCTTGTCAAACACAAAATCAAGTGCGTTGTCTTTGGCAAGCTCTTGAATGGCGTCAAAAACCTTGTCTTGTATGGGTTTCAGCAGCTCTTCTCTCTTTTTGTCAAGTTCGCCTCCAGGGCTGAATTTGGCCTGTTTATAATCGTTTAATTCCTTTTCTTTGGCAAAGATAGCTTCTTCCCTTGCTTTTTTCTGCTCGTCAGAAATCATTAGTCTCTCAGCTCGGTAGTCGCGGTACATTTTATCAATTTCCTTTTTATACGATGCTATTTGCGTTTCCCACTCCTTGGCCATATCGTTTAGTTTTTCTTGTGCGGCACGGTACTCAGGCATTTGTTCCAGTATATACTCGGTGTCAACATAAGCAAATTTTTGGGCTTGGGCTTGCATCATTGTCATGCTAAAGATGACGAAAAGAATGCTCTTAAAGATTGTGCTTTTCATATTGGGTATTTTTTACTACACAGCCGTTTGCATAAAGGATACCATTTTTAAAATTGTTGGCCAATTGCAATGTGAAACTGACCACCTTTTTGTCGTTGGTAGCCAAGAGTTCCGTCAAATCCAAATCCGTAGTCAAAACCAATCAAACCAAACATGGGCAAATACAACCTGACACCCACACCTGCTGAGCGGTAAAGGTCGTAAGGATTGTAGTCTTTAAAGCTCAGGAAGTTGTTTCCACCTTCCAAAAAGCTCAATAAAAACACAGTAGCTTGTGGGTTGAGCGAAAGCGGGTACCTGAGTTCTACCGTGTATTTGTTGAAAATACCACCACCATTTATCAGTGTTGTGTAGTTGCCTGCATCATTGAAGCCGCTGAGCGAAGGGGTAATCATGTTGTTCTTGTAACCACGAAGTCGCAGTACTTCGCGTCCATCAAATTGGTTCATGCCCGACAAACCATCGCCGCCCATATAGAACCGCTCAAAAGGGGGCGCACCATACGCAGGGTTGTAGCTGCTAAGCAATCCGAAATGGGCCGAAGTACGTAAAACCAGCTTGGGCAAAAGCTCAAAATAGAAATCTGAGTCAAAGCGCCATTTGTAGTATTCAAGCCATTTGTACTTTTCGGTAGCCGGGGCAGTATTGTAGTCAATTTTGCGCATGTACGAAACAGGCGGTGTCCAGTTGAGCGAGAGGGAAATGCTTGACCCGCTTCTTGGATAAATAGGTGCCGAAATAGAGCTGCGGCTTATTGAGTGGGTAAAGAACAAACTATTGGCGGTTCCGTTGGTAAACACGGTGAATATTTGCCCGTAGTTGTCAATAGCATATCGTTTGTACGAAATGGCGTTGTACATATTGAAATAGCTGTCGGGCCATCGCAGCCTTTTTCCTACTCCAATACTGGCGCCGGTTACTTTTAGCTTGCCGGGATTGTTTTGCTTGTAGTTGTTTGAGTAGATGGTGCGATATACGTTAAACGTAAGGCTATTGGGTTTTTTGCCACCAAACCACGGCTCGGTAAATGAAAAATTATAGGATTGGTAAGAATATCCGCTCGATTGAGCCCTGATGGAAAGTTTTTGTCCATCGCCCATAGGGTAGGGGCCGCCCCATTTGCCGCTTTTCAGCAGGTTGCGGCTCGAAAAGTTGTTGAGCGATAAGCCCAGTACACCTACCAACTGACCTTGTCCCCAACCCATTGAGAGTTCTATTTGGTCGCTCGGTTTTTCTGCAACAACATATTCTATATCCACGGTACCGTTTCGCGGATCGGGATTGGTTTTAATATCAATGGTTTCGGGGTCAATAAGACCAAGTGCCGAGAGCCGCTGTTGGGTCATTATCACGTTTGAACGACTGAACTTGTCGCCCGGACGTGTTTGCAGTTCACGCAGAAATACGTGGTCGTTGGTGCGGTCGTTGCCACTCACCGAAACGCGGTTTATGGTGGCTTGCGGGCCTTCATATATCCTTATTTCCAAATCAATACTATCGCGAACCACCGCCGATTCAACGGGCACCAAATTGAAAAACAGGTAGCCATTGTCCATATACAGCGTAGAAATATCCAAACCATTTGGATTCATACGCAGGTTGCGCTCCAGTTTGGCCGGATCATACACATCGCCTTTCTTGATATTCAAAATTTGCAGCAAGAAGTCGCTTGGGTATTTGGTGTTTCCGCTAAAGCTTATGTTTCTGAAGTAATAGAGGTTACCTTCATCAATACGCATGTGAATTTTAAGCCGGTCGTTGCTTACCTGTATAATGGAGTCGTAGGTAATAACCGCATCGCGATAGCCTTTGCCTTGGTAAAAATTGGCAATGTTGTCTTTATCTTCTTTATACAGTTCGGGATCGTACTTTGAGTTTCTGAAAGTGTATTGCCACGATTTCTCCTTTGTCTTTTTCATAAGCATTTTCAAACGGTAGTCTGAATATGCTGTATTGCCATCAATTTGAATTTCCTCAATTTTTACCCTGATGCCGCGGTCGATGATAAACTTGAGCCGGTTTGAGTTTTTATTGTAAAGGGTGTCTTCGGTTCTTACAATATCAATTGATGGGCTTGAGTAGCCTTTGTCAACATAGTAATTGGTAATGATGTTTTCTATTCGCTGCAAGTAGCTTTCAGAAATCACATCGCCTTTGCTTATTTTCAATTTGTCGTCAAGGCTTTTTTTCTCTGCATTGTTAATTCCTTGAAAACTGTAGTTTGATAGTCGAGGGCGTGTTTTCAGGTTGAATTGTAGGTAAATGGTGTTGCCTTCAATTTTTGTGGCAATAATTTCAATATCAGAAAAAAGCTTTTGCTCCCAAAGAGTTTCAATAGCCGATTTGATGTCTTGTCCGGGTACTTCTATGGTCTTGCCAACTGTAAGGCCCGAAAGGGTAATAACCAGTGGTTTGTTTACCGCCCGGTCGCTGTTTACCTCCACGCCACCTATTACAAATTGTTTGGGATTTTTGTAATCGAGCTCAAAATCAACGGTTTGTGCCCAGGCCAATTGGCTGCACAACACGATAAGAAAAAATGCAATAATTCCGGGCTTACTGATCATTCTTAATCTGTTCGCTGGTTTTTCCAAAGCGTCTTTCTCTGTTTTGAAAATCATGAATTGCCTTATGTAGTCCTTCTTCATTAAAATCGGGCCAGTGTGTTTTGGTAAAATAGAGCTCGGCGTAGGCCAGCTCCCAGAGCAAAAAGTTGCTTATCCTATTTTCGCCGCTGGTCCTTATAAGTAATTCAACTTCCGGAAAGTTGCATGTTGAGAGTTGTGTTCTGAATTTTTCTTCATCTATATCGCCCGGGCTTATTTCTTTTGCTTCTACTGCCTCAGCCAGTTTTTTGGCGGCATTGGCAATGTCCCATTTAGATGAATAGCTGAGCGCCAGCACCAAATTGAGTCCGGTGTTGGCCTGGGTTTGTGCAATGGCTTCATCCAACTCGTCCTGACATTTGCCGGGCAAATCGTGGGTGCGGCCTATGGTGTGCAAGCGTACATTGTTTTTGTTGAGCTTTTCAACTTCAGCCCTTAAGGTACTCACCAATAGCTCCATCAGGGCATTTACCTCGTGTATAGGTCTTGCCCAGTTTTCGGTTGAAAACGCGTAAAGAGTCAGGTATTTCACCCCTAATTCGGAGCATGCTTCAACCATACGGCGCACTGTTTCAACGCCTTGGTGGTGGCCAAATATGCGGTCCATGCCTTTTTCCTGAGCCCACCTTCCATTGCCATCCATTATCATGGCAATGTGTTCCGGTATTTTACCGGCAAGAATTTGATTTTTAATGTCTTGAGCCATTTACAAAAGAGCGGCGAAAATAGGCTATTTGAAATTAAAACAGTTTCTATCGAGCAGCCAATATGAGATTGAAATGCCCGAGAATACATACCAGTCGTTTCTATCGGGATTTCCGCGTTGCTTTTGTGCAGAACCGTACTGGTTTAAGCTTTTGTCGGCCATTTGTACGGCCAATTGCCCTTTCATTTCATATAGCGTGGCTTTGTCAAAATAGGTGCCACTCACATCGTCCAAATAATCAGTGAAGGTATATCTGAAGCCGGCGTTGATAGCAAGGTTCCATCGTGGCGCCAATACCCATTTTACACCCATGCCATACGGGATTACCAAAGTAAAATTGCTGTATGATTTGGCTCCGCCCAAGCCTTCGCCTTCGGTTGAAAGCGGGCGTAGTGCATACCATTTGTTGTTTAGCGAGCCCTGAGGGTTAAAATACACGCCGCCAAGGCCTGCAAATACATAAGGCGAAAATTTGTGGCTACGAAGCCCAATGAAGAATTTTCTGAAGTTGAATTCCAATTGCACACTGGCTTCCAACAAGGTAGATCTGAAATTGAGGTTGCGAACCGCGTTCGCAGCGAAGTTTTGGTCGTTGCCTGATATTTCGCCATAGCACAGGGCGTATTTCCAGGAGAAAAAACCTGAGCCATTGTTGTGTCGGTAAAAAAGGCTTGCGAATTGGTGTGTTTCCTTAAAGGCTATTGAAGGCGCCAAATCGCCGATGTAATTGGCACCGCCCAAATGAAAGCCAAATTCCTTGGTTTGGCCGAAGAGTTGAATTGGGATGAGAACTATTGATGCGAGTAATAGGCGTTTCATAATTTGCACCGAAAGGTTACTTACTAAACAGGATGCGCAAATTTTTATTGCGGGTGCAAAGCTATAAAACTATTCTAAGCCGTGACCTTAACCGATGAATTGAATGTATTGAGCATTTCAACGGCCTTCACTGGTATTTTTACGGCGTTTCCCGCCCCAAATGGTAGTTTGTACAACTCGCCTGTGAGGACGTTGTCGTCGGTAGAACGCACAATGAACATCATTTTTCGGTCAATGAGTGTGGTGTCAACAAATAGGTTGTCCACTTGGGTTGCGTCAATGGAGATATTATTCACCACTATCTTAAGTGGCTCTATATCAATCTCCTGAGCTAGTTTTCCAATGTGATCATTGGTGCTTAAAAACACTTTGAGCCGGTAGGTGTACCTATCTATTCTTCTTACTATACTTCCAAAGATTATGTCTGGATTCAACTCTTGCTTCATGGCGGATCTCGTTTTGTTGGTACAAGTATCCGCCAAAAGCTCGAGTTATCTAATGCAGTTACACTGGAAAAGTAAGATAGGTAAAAAAGGACTTTTTGTAGTAAAAAGTTATATAGAAGCTTCTAACCGGCTATTTCCAATAGTAAAATTACCACTTTGGTAAGATTACAGTATTTCTTCCCATACCATATTACCATGCAATTTCTTCTTCGAATACAATTACCTTGTCGCCTTCTTCATTGTAGAGCTCAATAGACTGGTTCAGTTGATTGGGATCGTTTTCAACTATCACTACTGACTCGTGGTTTTGCGCCTCAATGTCATTGATTTGAGTGGTTGAGTAAGGAGTGTTGATAGTAATTGCGCCGATGTAAAGCAAGATTCCAATTAAAGTTTCCATGTTCTTTTGTTTTTGTTGTTGTAAATGTTGTTGTTAATTGTGGTACAAACATGGGGGCACTTTTTGGATAAATTTGGTGCAGTTAGACAAGCAAAGTAAGATGGCGAAATCGGTAAAAATTCGACAAAATGTTGTCCAACAGTCAATATGGATGTACATTCACTTGAAATTTTAAGATTTAGTAAGATTGAACCATCTGGTAAGTGAGTTAATTTTTATCTATCGCAAGTTTATTAGCGACCCTTTTGACCCTTTTTTACGACCTGTTGAAGGAGGAACAAAAGAGGAGACTTTGTTTTTTGACTACCTTAACAACAATCCTGCTGAAGTAGAGGCTTATTGGCAACAGGGTATTACGGAGCGCAATGAAAAAAAGGCTTTCATGATGTTGCGCAATCAGTTCATCGAAAAGATGATCAGGTATGTTTTAATACTTAATCCAAAGCACATCACCAAGTCAGTTTTCGTACTATCTTTTATTGATTTGATTAAGGTGTCTTCAATTTCCAGGATTTTGATGGCACTTGGGTTTAATAACAGCGGAGTTTATCTGGCAAAAAAGGCTACACACCGAGCCATTGAAATTGAAAGTTGGGACATCGTTCTTTCATTGTCTTCAATTCTGAATCAATTTTATGCGTTAAGAGCCAATGAAAAACGCGCACGAGAATACAGCGATTTGGCTGACTACGCCTTAGAAGCAATAAAGGTTAGTCGTGAAATGAGAGGCATGTTGAACAAATGGACCTTGAGATTTGGCCGCAAAAGGAAAGCCGATGCCGAAGCAATTAGTTTGCTGCTTGAAGATATTAAGGTAGCTGATGAAATTCTGGAAAAGCATCCAACCCCCAGTGTAATGCACTACAACTACCGTATCAAGTTGTTTTATTATGATGCGACCATGGACTATGAAACTACCATTAAGCTATGTGAAGAGGCCCGGGCCAATTTGTTGGCAAAACAAAAAATTGTTGACCAAAACAGACTGGGCATTTACCATGGCACCCAAATGTATTGCTACCTGAACTTGAAAAGGTTTGATGAAGCTCAGGTTCTGGCTGAGCAAGTAAATGATTTTTTCAATGAAGGAACTTTGAACTGGTTTATCTCCATGGAGTACTACTTCGTACTATCAGTACAAACTGCCAATTACAGCCACGCCTACGAGTTGCTTGAAAAAGCCATATCAGCCCCTACCTACAACCAACTTCGCGGACCACGACAGCAAGTGTGGCGTTTGTTGGAAGGTTATATGCAGTTTATTATCAGCAGTGGTTTGTGGGAAGATAAACCGCACAAGATTGAAGTGGAGCAATTTAGAACCACCAAGTTTCTGAATGAAGTAATTTCTCTCAGTTGGGATAAAACAGGCATACAAGTGAGTATATTGATACTTCAAATTATGTTTTTGTTGCATCAAGGGAAGTATGAGGCTATTATCGATAAAAAGGACGCACTGAAACGCTACGTGTATCGCTACCTATATACTAAAGAGAATGAACGTTCGCGGGTGTTTCTTACTTTGCTGCTCAGGGTGGTTGAACTCAATTTTGTGTATTCTGAAGTAAGTACGCGTACCAAACGTTTGTATAATGTACTTAAGTCGTTTGAGATGAACTATCTGGCAAACCTTGGGGGCAATGAAATAGTTGACTATGAGTTGCTGTGGGAGTGGGTGCTTGAAACATTGAAAAGAAACTGGTCTAAGTCGGCAACCTAGACCAATTCCTCTCTGTATCCTAAAAGCAATAGTTGTTTTCTTCAATCAGTTTATCAGCCACTTTTCGTCGCAGGGCTATGGTATTGGTATTATTTGTTTTGGTAAAACGTTTCAATCCCAATAGCATCATGCGTTGCATATCGCCTTCGGCAAAGGCATTAATGGCTCTTTTTCCTGAAACTGAAACCTTGTCAATCGCATCGTTAACATAGGCGCTGCACATGGCCATTTGCAGCTCAGTTTCGGTGTTGCCAAGTTCTGCAAGTTTTAATACACGGAGCAGCAGCGATTCGCAGATGTAAAGCTCTATCACCATATCGGCTATGCACATTACAATTTCCTGCTCTTGCTCCATTCGCGTTCCTAAAGCTTGAAAAGCAGCTCCGGCGGTCATCAGTATGGCTTTGCGCATGTTTTCAATTGCTTTTTTCTCAAAAGCCATTTTGCTTTCATCGGGTTCGCCCATGTCGGGTATTCCGGTAAGTTCGGCTTGTACTGCTTTGGCCGGGCCCAACAAATCCAATTGACCTTTCATGGCTTTGCGAACCAGCATATCAACAGTGAGCAATCGGTTTATCTCGTTGGTACCTTCAAAAATGCGGTTGATGCGCGAGTCGCGATACGCTCGGGCCATGGGGTATTCTTCAGAAAATCCGTAACCTCCATACACTTGCACGCCTTCATCCACCACATAATCCAAGCTTTCTGAGCCAAATACTTTAAGTATGGCGCACTCTATAGAATACTCTTCGGCAGCGCCCAGCAAGGCATCGGCAGCACTTTGTCCCTGCGAAATCAAGTCGTTTTTCTTGCGTTCTACCAAATCGGTGGTACGGTAGAGGGCGGTTTCAAGGGCATAGGTTTTTATGGCCTGCTCAGCCAACTTGTGTTTGATGGCGCCAAATGATGAAATGGGTACTTTGAATTGTTTGCGCTCATTGGCATAGCTTACCGTTTTGTTAATGGCTTTTTTGGCTCCGCCCAAGGTGGCTGCAGCCAGTTTTAGCCTGCCCAGGTTCAGTATATTAAAGGCTATGTAATGCCCTTTGCCTATCTGGCCCAGTACGTTTTCAGCCGGTACTTTCACATCATTGAAAAACACTTGTCGGGTAGATGAGCCTTTGATGCCCATTTTGTGTTCTTCGTTGCCAAAGCTCAAGCCTTCGTAGCCTCGCTCTACAATAAATGCGGTAAACTTATCGCCGTCAACCTGAGCAAAAACAGTAAACACATCGGCAAAACCGGCATTGGTAATCCACATTTTCTGGCCGTTGAGCACATAATGTTTGCCGTCATCTGTAAGTACCGCTTGTGTTTTGGCGGCTCGGGCATCGGAGCCTGAGTTGGGCTCAGTTAGGCAGTAGGCGCCCAGCCATTCGCCGGATGCAAGTTTTGGCAGGTACTTTTCCTTTTGGCTGTCTGTACCATAATAATATATAGGTAAAGTGCCAATGCCGGTGTGGGCGGCAAAAGCCACGGCATAAGAGTGTCCGGCACCTATAATTTCGGTTTGCAGCATAAAAGTGATTTCGTCTTTGTCAAAACCACCATATTGTTCGGGCAAACCGGTTCCAAGCAAACCCAGTTGACCTGCTTCTTTCAGTAAGTTGGGCATTAAACCTTCTTCCAGTTTGTCTATGCGGTCAAGGTTGGGTTCTACCTGCGTTTCCATAAAATCGCGGCACATATCGCCAATCATTTTTTGCTCTTCATCAAATTGTTCAGGAACAAAAACGCTTGCTACCTCCTGACCCCTGATAATAAATTCTCCTCCTTTAAGCATGGTGTGTTATTTAGTGGTTGTTAATCAATTCGTTCAATAATTCCGGCAATTCCTTGTCCGCCACCAACACAGGCTGTTACCATACCATATTTTTTATTGCGGCGACGTAGTTCGTTTATAATGGTAATGCTGAGGCGCGCACCAGTGGCTCCAAGCGGATGCCCAAGGGCTATAGCACCTCCATTTACATTGGTTATGTTGTGGTCAAAGTCCAAATGCCGCATCACCGCCAACGATTGTGAGGCAAATGCTTCGTTGAGTTCAATAAGGTCAATATCGCCCAGCGAAAGGTTGGCCCTTTTCAAAGCTTTTGGTACGGCATTTATAGGGCCAATACCCATTACCCGCGGATCTACTCCGGCACTTACATAGGAGCGTAGGATAGCTACAGGTTTCAGGTTGTGTTCTTTGACCGCTTGTTCAGAAGCTATCAACAAAAACGCAGCTCCATCAGAGGTTTGTGATGAGTTGCCCGCGGTTACGCTTCCACCTTGCGCAAAAACGGGTCGCAATCTTGCCAGCGCTTCCATTGTGGTGTCTTTGCGCGGACCTTCGTCTGTATCAACCACATATTTTTTGCTGGTCTTCTTGTTATTTTCCACCAAAACATCTTCTATTTCAATGGGTACAATCTCTTCTTTGAAAATACCATTTTCTATGGCAGCCACGGCACGTTGGTGCGAGGTATATGAAAAAGCATCCTGGTCTTCGCGACTCACTTTGTAGTCATGTGCCACGGCTTCGGCGGTGAGCCCCATGCTAAAGTAATAGTCGGGATGTTCTTTGGCAACTTTGTAGTTTGGTACGGTTTTCCAGCCAACGGTGGGCACCAGCGACATAGATTCGGTTCCGCCGGCAATGATGAGGTCTGCCATACCGGTGGCTATTTTTCCGCTGGCAATGCCCACGGTTTCAAGTCCTGATGCGCAATAGCGGTTTACCACCATGCCCGGCACATCTTTGCCCAAGGCCTGCAGGGCAATCATGCGCCCTATTTGCAAACCTTGCTCGGCTTCAGGCACGGCATTTCCTACTATCAGGTCGTCTATTTGTTCGGGAGCTATCCCCGTTTTATTCAGCAGGTAGTGAATTACTTCTGTGGCAATGTCATCAGGACGGGTAAATCTGAAGCCGCCTTTTTTGGCTTTTCCTACCGCCGATCTGTATCCTTCTATTATATATGCTTCCATCTTTTAGTTTCTTAGTGGTTTTCCGGTTTTTAAAATACTTTCTATACGTTCCAAGGTTTTTCTTTCGCCCAGCAATGAGAGAAACGCTTCGCGCTCCAGGTTGAGCAAATAGCGCTCGCTTACCATCTGAGGTTCAGATAAGTCGCCACCGCAAATCACATAAGCCAATTTTTTGGCAATGGTCAGGTCGTGTTCTGTTATATAATGGGCTTGTTGCATGGCATAGGTGCCGGCTAGCAATCCACCCAAGGCACTTTTGCCCAATACTTTAATGTCGTTGCGCTCAATGGGCATGGTATATCCGCTGCGTGCCAGCGAAAGGGCTTTTGCCTTGGCATCGGCCAATAATCGGCTGCGGTTCATACTTAAGTGATCTCTTCCGGACTTTAAAATACCCAAGTCAAATGCTTCGTAGCCCGAGGTGGAAACTTTGGCCATGCCAATGGTCATGAAGCGGTTGTTGAGTATAGGTAATTCCGGATCGCCTTCGTAAAAACTATCTGAGGCGCGCAGGGCAAATTCTTTGGTACCGCCACCACCGGGAATCACTCCGGCACCTACTTCTACCAATCCTATATAAGTTTCAGCAGAGGCTTGAACGGCATCGGCGTGCAAGGTGATCTCGCAACCGCCACCCAACGACATGTTGAATGGGGCTACCACCACCGGGATAGATGAATACCTTACGCGCATCATGGTGTTTTGAAAGGTGCGAATGGCGAAATCAAGTTCGTCAAACTCTTGTTCAACTGCCATCATGAAAATCATTCCAAGATTGGCTCCGGCTGAAAAGTTCTGTCCATCGTTGCCAATAACCAAGGCATCGTAGTTGGCTTCAGCCATGTCAATTGCTTTGTTGATGCCTTCAATAACATCAGAGCCCATGGTATTCATTTTGGTGTGGAACTCAAGGCCCAGCACGCCATCGCCCAAGTCAAAAATGGTGGCGCCTTTGTTGGTCCATACCACTTTGCTGCCGCGGTAATTGTCAAGCACAATAAAGTCAAGGGCTTCTTTTATGGCTTCATATTGCTTGCTTTTTTGGTTGTAAAAGAGTTTGTTGCCGTTTTCAACCTTGTAGAAGCTTTTGAAATTGTGCTGCTTCATTTCAGCTATCCAAGCGGGAAAATTTTCGATTCCTACTTCGTCAATTACATGGTCAAATCCCAGGGCATCCCAAATTTCGAAAACACCGGTTTCCCAGCCGAAACCCGCCTTTAGTGCATCGTCAACTTTGTAAATTTCATCACTTATTTCCGGTACTCTGTTGGCTGCGTATGCAAATAGTTTCCCGAAGAATTTCTTGCTAAAAGCACCCCCTTTATCGGGGAATTGGTAGAGTGTGGCAATGCGTTTCAGCAGGTTTTCTTCCTCGCGGACCGCGCCAATGCTTGCAAATCGCGGTTTGGATTTTGGGCTGTATTCCAAGGTGTTGATGTCAAGCGCCAAAATTTCGCTGCCTTCTTTGGTTTTTATTTTTTTGTAGAAACCCTGACCGCCTTTGTCACCAATCCAGCCTTTTTCAACCATGGTTCGCACAAAATCGGGTACTTGGTAGTAGGCTCTTGACTCATCGTCGGGGCAATCGCTGTAGAGGTTGTCGGCTACCTTTACCAAGGTATCAATGCCCACCACATCGCAGGTTCTGAAGGTGGCAGATTTTGGACGGCCAACTACCGGACCTGTGATGGCATCTATTTCTTCAACCGAAAGTTCAAATTCTTTCATAAGCTGGAAGATGAGCAAGATGCTGAACACACCAACCCGGTTGGCAATAAATGCCGGGGTGTCTTTGGCTTGTACGGTGGTTTTACCCAAATACAAATCGCCGTATTCCATGAAAAATTGGGTAACCTCAGGTTTGGTATGCGCGGTAGGAATTACCTCGAGCAACCTAAGGTAGCGGGGTGGGTTAAAAAAGTGGGTGCCGCAGAAGTGTTGTTTAAAATCATCGCTGCGCCCTTCTATAAGTTTGTGAATGGGAATACCCGAGGTGTTTGAGGTGATGAGCGTACCGGCCTTGCGGTGTTGTTCTACTTTTTCAAACAACGATTTTTTTATCTCCAGGTTTTCTATAACAGCTTCCAATACCCAATCGCAGTCGGCTATTTCGTTCAGGTTGTCGTCAAAATTGCCGGTGCGAATGCGGTGGGCAAAACTGCTGTGGTAGATAGGAGAGGGTTTTGCTTTGAGGGTATCTTGCAGTGCCTGATTTACAATGCGGTTGCGCACTTGTGGGCTTTTGGTGTCGAGTCCTGCTGCTTTTTCTTTCTCGTTGGGTTCGCGTGGTACAATATCAAGCAGCAATACTTGCAGGCCAATGTTGGCAAAGTGGCAAGCCAGTCGCGAGCCCATTACGCCGGAACCCAGCACCGCCACTTTTTTAATTCTTCGTTTCATATTCAACTGTTTATATATCTGTTTAAAATGCGTTGATGTGCGTGTTTTAAATATTTTTCATCTTGAAAAATGAGCATGAGCAACACGGAGCCTTCAATTTCGGCCACGCCATATTCAGCCAGTTCCGTGGCTTTTTCGGGTGGAAACTTATCGCTGAATATTTGCTCGAAACAACTGATCCAACTCTTGAAAAAACGCTGGATTTTTTGTGTGAAGTGGGGGATGACATTCACAGTTTCCAGGCCGATGGAGGCCATAAGGCAACCGCCATTGTCGGTGAGAAAAATTTCTTCTGATTTCTTCATAAGGAAAACCAGTTTTTCATAGCCGTTAATGTCGTGCTTATTTTTTACACTGAATATTTTATTTTCATAATATTGGGTCAGGTAGTCAATCACCGCTTCCATAAGCTCTTCTTTGCTTTTGAAATAGTGGTACAAACTTCCTTTCAAAATGCCGCAAGCCTTGGCTATATCGGCCATGGTGGTTTTGTGGTAGCCCTGTGCCTTAAATGTTTTCAGCGAATCCTTAATAATGCGCTCTTTGTCAACTTTTTGTATTGGCATTGAGCGAATGTATAAACTTTTAAGCGGGATACCAAACAAACGTTTGGTAAAAAAATATAGCCAAACCGCATGGCCTTATAAAATGGCATTTATGGGCTAAAAGCGCATAAATACGTGAAAGGTAGATGGGATTGGAATGCGTGGGAGTACAGCCAAGGTCTGGCTACAGCCGGGTTTTATTCCCAATAATTCAGGAAATAATGCCTGGCCAAATTGACTGAGATGTGGTCAAGTTTTTTGAACGTCCGAAGTGGCATTTGGAGATGAACTGAGCCCAAGTGGTTAACAGGTGTGCAAAGCTTCGAGTAAGTCAATATTGACCCTTTCTCAAAAGATAATGGGTTTTATTACGTACTCAATTTGCACCTGAAGGAAGGTGCTGGGTTGCAAAGAAGCCTTACTTACTTGTTTTGACCGAAATTGAATTTCAATGAAAACCTGATGGTATTGGCCAATGGGCTTGTACCAATTGATTTGATACGGGCATCAATTAGGTAAGAAAAGTCAAGAGCGAAAATGTTGTATTTCAAGCCGAAACCGCAAGTGAGGTATTGGCGGTTTCCTTTGGTTGGGTGTTCGTAGAAATAGCCGGCTCTTACAGCAAAGGTTTTGGCATACCAATATTCCAAACCAATTGATGGGTCTATCTCGCGCAGCTCTTCTTTGAAACCACCGGGTGCATCGTAGAATGATTGTACCATTCCTTGAACCGGACCTACATCAGAACTTCTTCCGTATTGGATAACAGGTTTTCCGGAAGAACTTATTGAATCCGATACAATAGGTAGCGTGGGTACCATGAGTTTATTCAGGTCGGCAACTATGGCTAGTGAGTTGTATTCATCCAAGTGAAAATTGAGCATACCACCAAATCGGAAGTTGGTTGGAATAAAATCGCCCTGTGTGTTTTTTACGTATGAGATTTTGTTACCAATATTTGAAATATTCATACCCAGCGACCAATCGGCTTGTGTGCCGCCAATGTTTACATCGCGCTTGCGGTAATACCACGAAATGTCGCCTGCAAATGCCAGTCCGGGGCGCGAGGCAGCACCGCTGAGTTGAACACCGCCAGTAAGGTTTGAGTAGATAAATCGCAGTGCTACGCCTACACTGAAGTTTTCTGAAAGTTTTCGTGCATAAGCACCATCTACCGAGAACTCGTTGGGGCTGTAATTGCCCAGGTTTTGGTTGTTCATATCGGTAAATTGTATATCGCCCAGTGTGAAATACTTGAGTGAACCTGCAAAACCTGACATATCGTCAATCTTGTAGTAACCCGAAAGGTAGTTGAGGTTGATATCAGGCACCAGGTTTTTGAGCCATGGGGTATAAGATAGTGATACACCAAATGGGTCTTTCATATAAGCCAGCTTGGCGGGGTTCCAGTGGATGCTGTTGGCATCGGGATCCAATGCCACACCGCAGTCGCCCAGTGCACCGGAGCGTGAGTCGGGGGTTATGGTTAAAAAGGGAACGGCGGTGGTTATCACATTCATTCTTCCGTCAATGTTTATGTAGCGGTTTTGCCCGTAAACAATAGAAACGGTAGCGGCAAGGAATACTATCACCGATAATGAAAATCTCATTCTCATAAATTTATGAATTTGCAAAAGTACAACTGTGGTACTCAGTTTAGTTTATTTTAAAAGGACCAATTTTTCTATGGCGTCAGCCTTCAAACCGTCTGAAGTTTTTACAGAGACACGGTAAACGTAAACACCTTTGCCAATATTTTGGCCATAGTCATCGGTTCCGTCCCAAGTGATGGTATTTATAGTTGAACCATTGCTTATTTGGCTGGAATTCAGTGTCTTTACCAATTTTCCGCCTATTGAAAAAATCTGTATGGTTACATCAAGCATATCGCCCGGGCGGTTGTGGTTTATCCAAAAAGTGGTACTTGAGGTAAATGGATTGGGGTAATTGAGCACATGGTCAAGGGCAAGCTTGGCAGAGTTGGCTACCACAAACTCGGTATAGGCGGTGGCGGAGTTGTTGGCCACATCCCAAACCTTCAGGCTCACCGAATGGCGGCCTTCACTCAGGTTTTTTACGGGGTAGGAGATGGTGCCCCTTCGGTAATCATCAAGTGCTGCTTCATAGTAATCATTTACCACAATGGGTTCGCCGTTGTCCAAAACCAAGGTAAGCTCATGGCCAATGCCTGTACCCACAGTGTTTATGCCGTTATCGTCAGAAACCACTCCCAAAATCAGCGGGTCCTCGTTTGAAATGCCTCCAAACGAAAAGTTGAGGTCATTGATGTACAAGGCGGCGTCGGGTCCTGTGTTATCAGATACGATATCATCCGCAGTTCCACCGATTACAAAATTGAAATAATCGCCATTGGCATCATCGCTTCCGTTGTCGGCATAGTAGCTTATTTTGCCATAGCCCAGTTTGTACGAAATATCTTTTGGCACCACAAACTCAAATTTGAAATCGCCATTGGTCACGGTGGCTTTACCTTTATATAATATGTTTTTGCGCAGTCCAAATTTTGCCTTCTTGCTATCGGGGTCGTTGGCCAGTGTGCGCAGGGTATCTACTTTGTCAAAAACGGTTGGGTAAACTACGCCATTAAAATCAGTAAGCTTGTTGCCATGCACATCGGTAACTATACCGGTGATAACCATTTTAGACAGAGCTTGGAAAGTGTCTTTCAAATTGGAATCGACCACAGCTCCATTAATTCCGGTGGTTTGTACGCGGTATTTTGGATAATCGAGCCGAACTACAGGGTCGCCAAGCAGGGTAAAGTTTCTTGTATTGGTAGTGAGACCGTATTTATTTTTTGTGGTCATGATGATTTCGCCCAAGGTTCTGTAGCGGTCGTCAATTGGAGAGAAAATATTGTCGGTGTAAAGTCTTTTGAGTAGGGCAGCATTGGCACCGGCATAAACCACTCGTGTAGTGGTGAGCATGGCAATGGCACCACCTTGTGGATTTAAGTAAACGTGTTCGCCCGCCGAGGTTCTTTCGGGATCGTCAAAACGGCTAAACTCACAAGTAGCTGTCACAAAGAGGGGAAGCTTGTAAAGGTTGGTCCACGAGTTGATCATTGAATTGTCGAGTACGCGTTCGTGTGCCCAGCCCAGCTCGCCGCCATGCCCCATGTAGTTCACCACCAAAATACCACTTTCAATGGTCTCATTCAATCGTGCGGATACATCGGGGTAGGCCGCACCACCCGGACCCGTAACCTGTACAAATGCATCGAAGTATATTTTCTTAAGGTTGAACAAAGGATAGTTGTCGTTTACACTATTGGCTATTTCTTCTGTTTGTTCAAGGTGCAAGTTTGAGTCTTGGTCATCAGCCACAAACAAAATATTGTTGCGCCAGTCGCCCAAAGAACGCGAGTCATAGTAGGCTTTCGTTTTGGCAATCATTTGATAGGCCTGCTTGGTGGTTTGTACCGGTAAGCGACCAATTGCAATATCAAGGAGTTGCGGAGCGGTGCCTTCCCAATCGCCTTCGGCAGGGTCCAAAAGGCCATAATAGTCGTCAGATACGTAACTGCCGGTTGGATCTATTGAGTTGTTGCTTTGGTAGGAGGGAACCAAATTGGTATTGCCTATTATCCTGTCTTTAAAGTCGTAGGAGGCATCACCAAACAAGATCAGGTATTTGGGTTTTTCGGCATCAGAAGTGGCGTTTTCGTAGAAGTAGCGTATAAAGTCTCTTATGGCGCTAATGTCTTGTGTACCTGAGGAGAACTCGTTGTAGATCTGTTTGGGGGTCACTATGTTGGCGGTGAAGCCTTCTTTTTCGGCGTGGAATTTGGCCAATTCGCGTGCAGCACTCACAAACGAATCATAGGCCACTATAAAAACGTTAGCGGCTGCCAGTCCGTGCAGGTTTTGGTTGGCTACATAGTTGTTGAATTCCGGTTCCATGGCATCCGCCGGGGTAAAGGCGATGTACTCATCCACTTTATCGCCATAGCTTTTTATGGAGGTTGTACTACCCACCTTGTCGGTTTGCATGTTTTGGATGTTGTTGATGTCGCTCACATTCCAAACCATCAACTGTGCATT
>WGNN01000041.1 GCA_016124515.1 bacterium | reverse complement strand
TAGCGGAACCGACTCAATTACAGTTTCTTGGCCACAAGACAGCAATAACCATCAACTGGATGTGTTTATCGCCAACGCCAACGGTTGCCAAAGCACCGCGCACAAAACCATCATCCTGAACGCCCGCCCTGATTCTGTCATTTACGGTCCGGACACACTTTGCGAACTTTCAACTGCCACTTATACCGCATCAAAAGGAACGGCTTACACTTGGACAGTAAGCAATGGAACCATAATAAGGGGCAGCGGCACTGATTCAATTACTGTGGCTTGGCCGCAAAACAGCAACAACCATAAAATCAGCGTGCAAATCACCAATGCCAACGGTTGTCAAAGCAAAGCGAGTAAAAACATCATACTCAACGCCCGTCCTGATTCTGTCATTTACGGCCAGGATACACTTTGCGAACTTTCTACAGCCAACTACACTGCATCAATAGGCACGGCTTACAGTTGGACAGTAAGCAAGGGAACAATTACCAACGGCGCAGGAACCGACTCAATAACTGTGGCTTGGCCGGTTAACAGCAACAACCACCAAATCAGCGTGAAAATAACCAATTCCTATGGTTGCCAAAGTACGGCGCACAAAACCATCATCCTAAATGCCCGCCCCGATTCCGTGATTTACGGTCCTGATACACTTTGCGAACTTTCAACAGGAACTTATACCGCATCTAAAGGATTGGCTTACAATTGGACGGTTAGTAATGGAACACTTACCACAGGCAGCGGAACGGATTCGATTACCGTGGATTGGCCTGTGAATAGCAACAACCACCAAATTAGCGTCCAAATAACCAATGCCAACGGTTGCCAAAGCACCGCACACAAAACCATCATACTCAACGCCCGCCCTGATTCTGTGATTTATGGCCCGGACACACTTTGCGAACTTTCAACTGCCACTTATGCCGCATCAAAAGGAAGCACGTATAGTTGGTCGATTAACAATGGAACCATAATAAGCGGCATCGGAACGGATTCGATAACAGTTGCTTGGCCGGTTAACAGCAACAACCACCAAGTCAGCGTGAAAATAACCAATTCCTATGGTTGCCAAAGTACGGCGCACAAAACCATTATACTTAACGCCCGACCAGATTCCATGATTTATGGGCCGGATACGCTTTGCGAGTTGTCTACCGCCACTTACACCGCGTCAAAAGGAACAGCTTACACTTGGTCGATTAACAATGGAACCATAACAAGCGGCAGCGGAACCGATTCAATTACTGTGGCTTGGCCGGTTAACAGCAACAACCACCAAATCAGCGTGCAAATAACCAACGCCAACGGCTGCCAAAGCAAAGCGCACAAAACCATCATCCTGAACGCCCGCCCTGATTCCGTGATTTATGGGCCGGATACGCTTTGTGAACTTTCAACCGCTACTTACAGCGCATCCAAAGGAACCGCCTACACTTGGTCTGTTAGCAACGGAACTATAACCAGCGGTAGCGGAATGGATTCAATTACAGTTGCTTGGCCGGTTAACAGCAACAACCACCAAATCAGCGTACAAATCACCAACGCCTATGGTTGTAAAAGCACCGCTCACAAAACCATCATCCTAAACGCCCGCCCTGATTCTGTGGTTTACGGCCCGGATACACTTTGCGAGTTGTCAACCGCCACTTACAGCGCATCAAAAGGAACGGCTTATAATTGGACAGTAAGCAACGGAACCATAACAAGCGGCAGTGGAACGGATTCAATAACAGTTGCCTGGCCGGTCAACAGCAACAACCACCTAATCGGCATGAAAATAACCAATGCCAACGGTTGTCAAAGCACTGCGCACAAAACCATTACACTCAACGCCCGCCCTGATTCGGCGATTTACGGTCCGGATACGCTTTGTGAGTTGTCAACTGCCACTTACACCGCATCAAAAGGAATAGCGTATAGTTGGTCTGTTAGCAATGGAACACTTACTAGCGGTAGCGGAACCGACTCAATTACAGTTGCTTGGCCACAAAACAGCAATAACCATCAGCTGGATGTGGTTATCACCAATGCCAACGGTTGCCAAAGCAAATCGAGCAAACCCATCATCCTGAATGCTCGTCCCGATTCTGTGATTTATGGTCTGGATACACTTTGTGAGCTTTCAACAGCAACTTACAGCGCATCAAAAGGCACGACTTACAATTGGACTGTTAGCAATGGAACACTTACCAGCGGCAGCGGCCCTGATTCAATTGTCGTTGCCTGGCCGGTAAATAGCAACAACCACCAAATCAGCGTTCAAATCACGAACGCCAACGGCTGCCAAAGCAAAGCGAGTAAAAACATCATACTCAACGCCCGCCCCGATTCCGTTATTTACGGTCCGGATACACTTTGTGAACTTTCCACCGCAACATACACCGCATCAAAAGGAACCGCATACACTTGGACAGTTAACAATGGAACCATAACAAGCGGTAGCGGAACTGACTCGATAATAGTTGCCTGGCCGGTAAATACTAATAGCCATCAAATCAGCGTGCAAATCACCAACGCCAATGGTTGCCAAAGCACCGCTCACAAAACCATCATCCTGAATGCCCGCCCCGATTCGGTGATTTATGGTCCGGACACACTTTGCGAACTTTCAACCGCAACATACACAGCATCAAAAGGAACGTCTTATAGTTGGTCGGTTAGCAATGGAACAATTTCCAGTGGCAGCGGAATGGATTCGATTACCGTGGATTGGCCTGTGAATAGCAACAACCACCAAATCAGCGTCCAAATAACCAATGCCAACGGTTGCCAAAGCAAAGCGCACAAAACCATCATCCTGAACGCCCGCCCTGATTCGGTGATTTACGGGCCGGATACACTTTGCGAACTTTCAACCGCAACTTACACTGCTTCAAAAGGCACGTCTTACAATTGGACGTTAAGCAACGGAACCATAACAAGCGGCAGTGGAACCGATTCGATTACAGTGGCTTGGCCGCAAAACAGCAACAACCACCAAATCAGCGGGCAAATCACCAATGCCAACGGTTGTCAAAGCGCCGCGCAAAAAACCATCATCCTGAACACCCGCCCCGATTCTGTGATTTATGGCCCGGATACACTGTGCGAACTTTCAACCGCTACTTACAGCGCATCGAAAGGAACCACCTACACTTGGTCCATTAACAATGGAGCCATAAAAACCGGCAGCGGAACTGACTCGATAATAGTTGCCTGGCCGGTAAATACTAATAGCCATCAAATCAGCGTGCAAATCACAAACGCCAACGGTTGTCAAAGCACGGCTAGCAAAAACATCATCCTGAACGCCCGCCCCGATTCTGTCATTTACGGCCCGGATACGCTTTGTGAACTTTCAACCGCTACTTACAGCGCATCGAAAGGAACCACCTACACTTGGACAGTAAGCAACGGAACAATTACCAACGGCGCAGGAACCGACTCAATAACTGTGGCTTGGCCGCAAAACAGCAACAACCACAAAATCAGCGTGCAAATCACCAACGCAAACGGTTGCCAAAGCAAAGCGAGTAAAAACATCATCCTGAACGCGCGTCCTGATTCCGTGATTTACGGTCCGGATACGCTATGCGAGCTTTCAACGGCCAACTACATGGCATCAAAAAGTGCTGCTTACATATGGACAGTTAACAACGGAACAATAACAAGCGGTAGCGGAACGGATTCAATTACTGTCGATTGGCCTGTAAACAGCAACAACCAAAAGCTGGGAGTTGTGATTACCAACGCCAACGGCTGCCAAAGCACAGCGAGTAAAACGATCATTCTCAACGCCCGCCCTGATTCCGTGATTTACGGTCCGGATACCTTGTGCGAACTATCATCTGCAACTTACACCGCATCAAAAGGATCGGTTTACAATTGGACGGTAAGCAACGGAACACTTAACAACGTCGCAGGAACCGACTCAATTACAATTGCTTGGCCGCAAAAAAACATCAACCATCAGCTGGATGTGCTTATCACCAATGCCAACGGTTGCCAAAGCACGGCGCACAAAACCATCATCCTGAACGCCCGCCCTGATTCTGTGATTTATGGGCCGGATACGCTTTGTGAACTATCTTCTGCAATGTACACCGCATCTAAAGGAATCGCCTATACTTGGTCCATTAATAACGGAACCATAACAAGCAGTAGCGGAACCGATTCAATTACAGTTGCTTGGCCGGTAAATAGTAATAACCACCAAATCACCGTACAAATCACCAACGCAAACGGTTGCCAAAGCAAAGCGAGTAAAAACATCATCCTCAATACTCGCCCTGATTCTGTGATTTACGGTCCTGATACACTTTGCGAACTTTCGACAGGAACTTATACCGCATCAAAAGGAACGGCTTATAATTGGACGGTAAGCAACGGAACACTTAACAACGGCGCAGGAACCGACTCAATTACTGTTTCTTGGCCGGTTAACAGCAACAATCACCAAATCAGCGTCCAAATAACCAATGCCAACGGTTGCCAAAGCAAAGCGCACAAAACCATCATCCTGAACGCCCGCCCTGATTCCGTGATTTATGGTCCGGATACGCTTTGCGAGTTGTCAACCGCCAACTACACCGCATCAAAAGGATCTGCCTTCGCCTGGACAGTTAACAACGGAACCATAACAAGCGGCAGCGGAACGGATTCGATTACTGTTGCTTGGCCGCAAAACAGCAACAACCATCGGCTGGATGTGGCCATAACCAATGCCAACGGTTGCCAAAGCACAGCAAGTAAAAATATCATCCTGAACGCTCGCCCCGATTCTGTGATTTATGGTCCGGATACACTTTGTGAACTTTCCACTGCAACCTACAGCGCATCGAAAGGAACTACTTACAATTGGACTGTTAGCAACGGAACCATGACAAGCGGCAGCGGCACTGATTCGATTACTGTGGCTTGGCCAGTAAATAGCAACAACCATCAGCTGGATGTGCTTATCACCAACGCAGATGGTTGCCAAAGTACAGCGCACAAAACCATCATCCTAAACGCCCGCCCAGATTCCATGATTTATGGTCCGGATACACTTTGCGAACTTTCAACAGGAACTTACAGTGCATCGAAAGGAACCGCCTACACTTGGACAGTAAGCAAGGGAACAATTACCAACGGCGCAGGAACCGATTCAATTACAGTTGCTTGGCCTAAAAACAGCAACAACCACGAAATCAGCGTGCAAATTACCAATGCCAACGGTTGTCAAAGCACCGCTCACAAAACCATCATCCTAAATGCCCGCCCTGATTCTGTGGTTTACGGTCCAGATACGCTGTGTGAACTTTCCACCGCGAGCTACACTGCGTCTAAAGGATCTGCCTTCGCCTGGACAGTAAACAATGGAACCATAACAAGCGGCAGCGGAACGGATTCGATTACTGTTGCTTGGCCGGTTAATGGCAACAACCACCAAATCAGCTTGCAAATCACCAATGCCAACGGTTGCCAAAGCACAGCAAGTAAAAACATCATCCTGAACGCCCGCCCCGATTCCGTGATTTATGGTCCGGATACACTTTGTGAGCTATCTACAGCCAACTATACTGCATCAAAAGGAACGGCTTACACTTGGACAGTAAGCAATGGAACCATAACAAGCGGCATTGGAACTGACTCAATTACTGTGGCTTGGCCACTCAATTTAAATAACCATAAACTCGCGGTAGAAATAATAAGCGCGGCAGGTTGTATAGCTGAAGCATTTAAAAACATTACCTTGAAAAAGACGCCGGGCGTGGAAATAAAAGGTCTTAGAAAAACCTGTCTTTCATCACACGACACCATGAAATACCGTGCCTATTCCAACGATAATAACCTCACCTATTATTGGGGTTATGATGGACTTGGTATTCAGAAAATAGACCATGACCAACTGATAGGATTTTTAAGCAGCAACACGGCAAACCTCACTATTATGGGTGTAAATGAGTTTGGTTGTACGGCCATTGACACCCATACCATCAACGGTTTAAGCGTAGGAAAAGCCTTGATTGAAGGCCCTGACAGTGTTTGCAAAGGCGCAACGGAACAATATTTTATTACACATGCCAACCACATAGTGTGGCATTGTACCGTTGAAGGCGGCGAATTGATGTCTCAAAACGACTCTTCATTCATAATAAAATGGGATTCAACCAATAATGGCAACATATCTGTCCGCCTCACCAACACCATAACCACTTGCGACTCGCTATTAGAATTTTCCATCGCCAAACAAAAGACACCCTTATCTATAATAAAAGGTCCGAAATTGCTTTGCGCACATCATCCGGCCACTTACAGCAGCCCATTCCAAAAAAATTATCTATATAATTGGAAACTAACCGAAAAGTACAAAACCCAAAGTCCCGATAAAATCAAAGTCCACTGGAAAAAAGCAAGCGATTCCATTCATTTGGAAGTGATAGACAAGATAACAGGATGTAGGAGCAGCAGCGCTTTGTATGTGCAAATCAAAGAGATAGATATCCCTCAAATTATTGGTGATTCGGTGTTTTGCTCCAATGTTTCTACGCAGACTTTTATTACAAAAACCAATAAAAACACCATTTACCGCTGGAGCATATCAAACGGCAGTATAAAAGGTGCCGACAGCCTTTCGTCGGTACATGTGAATTTCAGTAAGGACAAATCGCAACTGATGTTGTACATAAAAAACACCCAGAGCGGATGCGACACTACCCTTGTAAAGGCAATTAAACTAATAAGAATTGAAACCTTTAGCCCAAATGACACTGTTGTTTGCGGCAGCGGCGCTGAACTGCTTTTCAAAGCCAAAAGCACAGACAGCAAAGCCAAATTTATCTGGGACTTTGATGACGGAACCGGTTTGCACGAAGGACAGGTGCTTTTCCATCGTTTTGTGCATGAAGGTACCTTTTTCGTAATGCTGAAGGCGCAATCAGAAAACGGTTGCAGCGATACCGCCAACATTCAAGTGGACATCAATGGAAAACCCATACCTGATTTTATAATAAGCAGTGTTGCCAACCCTATTTACGAGAAGGAAGACACGGTTTCGTTTCACAATATATCCGGCAATACCGATAGTATATTATGGCATTTTGCCCATTATGGATATTCAAAAAATAATGATACCGCCTTTACCTATGATACTTTCGGAGTGTACCGGGTCACACTTTCAGCATGGCACAAAGGCTGCCTTGACAGTATTACAAAAAAAGTGGAAATCAAAGCCCCCATCACCGTTTTTCCGCCTAATGCCTTTTCGCCGAACGGGGATGGAACCAATGATTTTTTCTTCTTTCCCAGCCATCATATTGTTGAAATCGACTTAATGATATTCAACCGTTGGGGTGAGCTTATTTTTAAGACCAATGACCCTAATTTTAAATGGGATGGTACTTTTAAAGGAGAAAGGGTGATGGATGGGAAATACCTTTGGCTGGCCACGGTAACGGATGTATATGGCAAATCGCAACTATTGGATGGTGCTGTTTTTGTGATTAAATAAGTCCCGTTTCACCAAATTCAATAAACAAAAAAGGGTACGAAAGCTAATTCGTACCCTTGGTAATCCTTGGTGATAAAACCTATTTTTTAGTGGCTTTTATATCGTATTTGGTGCCATCAGAATCAATGTATGAATCGCTCAATTCTTTTTTGTCGATTGAAATGGTGTGTACCAAAACGCCGTTTGAATCAGTGGTTTCTGTCATGGTAGTGCCGTCGTTAGAAATCACATAGGTACTGGTGGTTGTTTGGGTTTGCTCCCAATCGGTTCCGGGCATCACGGTGGCAGTTGCAGAGGCGGTTCCGGTAGCATCATCAGTCATTTTAAAAGTGACGCTGGCATTGGAAACAACAGAACCATAAGCTTCCTGACCGTCCATTTTTACCGAGGTAAAATTCCAGGTTCCTTCAAGTGCTTTGTTGGTTGATTTGTTGTGGTCTTTGCTACACGATGCCAAAAGCATGGTAGCTACGAGTGCGAGTAATAAATTTTTCATGGTTATAAAGTGTTTGTTCAAAGATAGAATGAGCGGCCTAACACAAAGTGGCCTTGCCAATAAATCACTCAAAATAAGTAAAATACCGTAGATACCATTTGAAGCTTAAAAGCCTGAGCTTAGCGTCTTATGTTCTGGGAAAGTGCAACCTTTTACATGCCATGCCTGCCAATAAATGAACCATGAACTTCTTGAAAGAAAATCCTGGTTGTCTGACAAGCAAAGGTTAAGAATGAGGCCGCCGAAGTGTGGAATGCCGGGAGTTTACTTTGGTAAACGACCAAATTCCACACGAGAGCAACGAAATTATTGACCTTTTACTTTCAGACACTATAGGAGCTGAAAAAGCCAATAGCTATACAACTATTGGCTTATATTTTTTTGATAAGGAACTAAAAACCAAGGGCTAGTTGGCAGGCACTACCGATACAAAAGAACGGGTCTTTTGGTTAACGGTTTTCTTTTTGAATTCTACCACGCCATCAGTCACTGCATACAACGTGTGGTCTTTTCCAATACCTACACCTTCGCCGGGGTGGTGTTTGGTACCACGCTGACGTACAATGATGTTGCCGCTTATAGCTTCTTGTCCACCAAATATTTTTACACCGAGTCGTTTACTTTCCGACTCGCGTCCGTTTTTAGAACTACCGACACCTTTCTTGTGAGCCATTGTCTATATTTTTTAAGCTATTTCTTGAATTTCGAGTTGAGTAAGGGCCTGTCTGTGACCGTTTTTCTTTTTGTAGCCTTTTCTTCTTTTCTTTTTAAACACGATTACTTTATCGCCTTGCACGTGTCCAAGAATTTTGGCTTTAACTGAAGCACCATCAACTGTAGGCGCACCCACAGTAACACTACCGTCGTTGTCCATTAACAGCACCTTGTCAAAACTCAACTCGGCACCTTCTTCACCTTCAAGTCGGTGAGTATAAATCTTTTGGTCTTTCTCAACCTTATACTGCTGACCAGCAATTTCAACTATTGCGTACATCTCCTTCGAATTAGGGTGTGCAAAAGTATTACAAGATTCTTATTTGCACTAAAATATTTTCCTTTTATTGCAAGGCTGTCCAAACGGCCCACTCAGCTACATTTGCGTTTATGCAAAACAGAGCTTCTTGGCTTATGGCCCTTCTTTTTGGTCTGCTCTATGCCGATATTTCGCTGGTAAACCACTACTTGGTTCGCACCGAAACTCTTGATTTGGGGCTCTATACCAATGCCCTTTGGGACTACGCGCACTTTCAGTTCAACCACGGCGAATGCCTGAATGCTTACCGCGAAAATTTGCTGCACGACCATTTTGACTTATACCTGATGATTTTTTCGCCCCTGGGCTATATTTTCGGTAGCTACACCTTACTTGTGGTGCAAGTATTGGCTTTGGTTTTGGGTGGTATTGCAGTATATAAACTGGCCTTTCTGGTGCTTAATAACCGCTTTTCGGCCCTGATGCTACAGTTGTTTTTCTACGGATTCTTTGGGGTATTCAGCGCCATTGCTTTTGACTACCATAGCAATGTGGTTGCCGCGGCGGCCATGCCCTGGTTTGCCTTATATGTAGCTAAAAAGCGATTTGGTGTTGCCTGGCTATTGCTGATTTTCATTTGGATAGGCAAGGAAAACATGGCACTTTGGATGCTGTTTGTTTGCCTTACGTTCTTAATTACCGGTTGGCAACACAAAAATCAGCGCTTGCAACTTGCGCTAATGAGCCTTGGTAGCGCCGTGTATTTTATTGTAGTGCTTCAATGGGCCATGCCTGCCCTTACCCACAATGGCCGCTATGCGCATTTTGATTATCCCATTTTGGGTAAATCAATCGCCGAGGCGGTAAAAAACCTTATCATACACCCCGAAAATTTGAAGTACCTGCTAATGGACCAAAGAACCGGCGGCGTTGAAATGTCGGTATCGAAACTTGAACTGTGGATGTACCTGGCGCTGAGTGGTGGCGTTTTGCTCTTGCTCCGGCCGGTGTATTTACTCATGTTGCTGCCATTGTTTTTTCAAAAACTGTTCAATTCGCGGGAGCACATTAGGGGAATTGGATTTCAGTACGCCATTGAATTTGGGCCCTCAATTGCTGTGGCACTGGTTTTTGTCATACAATCGGCTTTTAATGATGCCATGAAACCGCGTGTAGCCTTTGTGCTGGCTGCGGCTAGTTGCATCATGGGTTTTACCAGTCTCGACAATTCGCACAAAGGGGCAACCAACGTGCAAGGCAGGTTTTACAGAAAGGAACACTATATATCTAAAGAAGATGTAGCTGCCATGAAAGATGTGTTGGAGATGATTCCGCCTAATGAGCGGGTGGTGGCGAGCTCACGGCTGCTCGCACAACTTGCCTACCGCAACTACGCCTACCGATGGCCATACATTGAGTTTGCCAATTATGTAGTACACTGCAATGCACACAGCGTTTACCCTCAAAAACCTGATGATTACCAGGTGTTTATTGAAGATTTGAAAAACAATGGGGGATGGGAAGTGCTGGTGGACGATGGATTCATGGTCTTACTGAAGCGCAAACACCTCATCACCGACGACAGAAATTGACCGCTAAAGCAGGGCATTCAATGCATTTGACACTTCTTGCTTGCGGTAAATCCAGTCGGTGTAAGCAATGGGAAAAACCTTGTGGCCCGTACGCCTGAAAACCTGGATTCGCTCCAGCTGAACCGCTTCTTCAAACTGTTTGGAATAACCCACCAAATCAATTGCCAAAAGTCCTTGGGTTGCCACCACTACCAAATCAAATGTTACACCGGCAATGCTGTGGTTTACATAGAGTTGTTGGTAGCCAAGTTGGTTGAGCAATGCCATTACTTCGTTGAGAAATTTATCGTAGCGGTGGTTTGGTACCGCTTCTTGAGCTGGCACAAAGCTTTGACTCAGGTAGCGATTGAGCAGGGTTTTGGGTGCTAAATTTGTTGGGCTTATTGAATACACCACGTGTTGTTCGCTGCGTGCCCTGGTAACACTTACATTAAACACTTCCAGTTGGTTTACATGCCTTAGCGCTGTTGCATGCGCCTCATCGTCAACCGACAGGCTAATGAACATCACATCGCGCTCTTCGCCCTGAAAACTGTGGGCCGTGCCTACCAGCAACTGCAATTGGTTGAATCCCGCGGGACCAAGGCGCTCCCACAGTTGTTGTTGCATGTGGTTTACCTGATCTCTGAATGGCGACAATACACCAACACTACGTTGCACCGCCACCGGGCTTTTTTCATTAATGGCCCGTATTTTTTCTACCGCATCTACCACAAAGCGGGTTTCTTCGCTGTTGATTCCATTGATGCGCTGCCCTTCGATTTTGTGAAAATGCAAGGCCTTACCTTGCGATTGGTATGGGTTGGAGGTCATTACCCTCAGTTTGTTTTCATAAAACTCGCGGTTGCTAAAGGCTATCAATTCGGGCTTACTCCTGAAATGTTCGTTGAGCAGGGTAATGGCCTCTTGCTTTTCTATGATCTCAATAAACGTATCGAGCACCGATTTTTGGCGGTAGTTGTAGGTTTCCAGTTCAAGAGCTGTCAAGCCATTTTTTTGTGCCAAATGCCGCATTTTCTGTTCATTCATAAACGACACATGGCGCAGCTGTTTGGGATCGCCGCAAACCACAACCGATTGGGCTCTTTGCAGCAGTGGCAGGGCTGTGGCTATATCGCATTGGCTCGCTTCGTCTATTATCACAAGGTCAAAAAAACCTTGG
>WGNN01000055.1 GCA_016124515.1 bacterium | reverse complement strand
GTCCTGTGCATGCGATGGTTATTGGTATTTCGCAGGCAATTGCCATTTTGCCGGGTATTTCGCGTTCGGGAGCCACCATTTCTACCTCGGTTTTGCTGGGAATAGACCGCGCCAAGGCGGCCCGCTTTTCTTTTCTTATGGTAGTGCCTTTAATTTTGGGCAAAATGGCCAAAGACATACTCGACGGTGCACTTACTGAGCCAAATGTGCATGTAGCAGCTCTTGCAGTAGGGTTTGTTACTGCCTTTGTGGTGGGCTTGTTTGCCTGCAACTGGATGATTGCGTTGGTAAAACGCAGCAAACTCAGTTTCTTTGCCATCTATTGTTTCATCATCGGAATTTTAGCTATTGGATATACAGCCTTTACATGAGTCTGATGGCAGCTTCAACTTTGCCGAAGGCGAGCTGCTCTTGATAGACAAACCCCTGGATTGGACATCTTTTGACGCGGTAAACAAAATCAAATCGCTGCTGCGCAATAAGTACAAAAAACAGATAAAGGTGGGTCACGCTGGTACGCTCGATCCGCGAGCCACCGGTTTACTTATTATATGCACAGGCAAAAAAACCAAGCTGTTGGCGGGTTTGCAAGGCATGGACAAAGTATATACCGGCGAGATAGAACTGGGTGCCACCACACCCACCTACGATACCGAATCGGAGATTGATGAACGCTTTGGTATAGAGCATATTACCCCTGAGTTGATTGAACAAACCCTGCCAAAGTTCAAAGGCTTTTTGGAGCAATATCCACCTGCCCACAGTGCTGTGTGGGTTGACGGAAAGCGCGCCTACGAACTGGCACGAAAAGGAAAGGAGGTAGAAATGAAACCGCGCTCCATTCGCATTTTTTATGTTGAGGTGATAGACTACAGCGCGCCCATTTTGCGCTTTGAAGCCAAAGTGAGCAAAGGCACCTACATCCGGTCGCTGGCCTACGATTTGGGCAAGGCGCTCAACTCGGGCGGCTACCTTAAAACCTTGCGCCGAACCAAAATCGGCGAATATTCTGTAGCCGATGCACTCACACTCGAACAATTTGAATTTATGGTAAAACATAGCTGATGCATGTTTTTAAAAGCATTAACGAACTGCACGCTATTGACAATCCCGTTGTGTCGATAGGTACTTTTGATGGCGTACACCTGGGTCACCGAATCATTTTGAACCGGCTAAACCACGAGGCAAAGCGCCTGCATGGCGAAAGCTTGTTGATTACATTCTGGCCGCACCCACGCATGGTACTTCAGCCCGACTACAAAGACCTGCGCTTGCTCAACACTATGGAAGAAAAGCTTGAATTACTGGAACAAGCCGGTTTGCAGAATTTGCTGGTGATACCCTTTACCCACGAATTTTCACGAACCACATCGCACGATTTTATTAGAACCATATTGGTGGAGCGGGTGAAGATGAAAAAAATAATAATCGGCTACGACCATCACTTTGGCCGCAACCGCGAAGGCTCTTTTGATGTGCTCAAGGAGTTTCAGCCTATTTTTAATTTTGAGTTGGAAGAAATTTCGGCACAACAGATTGATGAAATAAATGTGAGCTCAACCAAAATAAGGCAGGCACTATTTGAAGGAGATGTGCAGAGAAGCCGCGAATTTTTGGGTTATTATTATTTTTTGAATGGCACGGTGGTAAAAGGGCATAGCATGGGCAAAACCCTGGGGTTTCCTACGGCCAATATCAAGGTAAATTATCCTTTTAAGCTCATACCGAAAGATGGTGTTTATGCGGTGAATTTTTATCTGCGCAACAAAAAACTAAAGGGGATGCTCAACATTGGCTACCGCCCCACTTTCAATGGCGAGGAAAAAAGCGTGGAGGTACATCTCTTTGATTTTGATGGCGATATCTACGCTGAAGACGTGAAACTTGAATTTGTAGAGCGCATCCGCGATGAAAAGAAATTTGCGGGTAAGGATGCTTTGATAGCCCAATTGAAAGAAGACGAACAGCGCGTAAGGGCACTATTTGATAGTGCTCGGTAGGCAGCGGTTATCAGTTATCGGTTTACACTTGTCAGTTTACAGTAATCAGTTCAGCTATGTCACGACTCTGACGAAATAAGCAGTATCAGTCAAAACCGCTCTTCCATCACTCTGTGATGGAAGTAATAATAGTTAAGGCACTCTGTGCCGGTTCTACCAACCACACGATCCACGCCGCACAGAATGCGGAAAAATTTTATCCAACACACCACAGCGTGACGCGCGAGCCAGGGGCATTTCAATTATCATAATCTGTCCTCAGTGGACAGCAGACGTTGGACTTTGGACCTTGGACTTTGGAGTATTGACGCAACCTCAACCTAAAAACCAACCCGCTCTACGGCTTCCCGGTCAACGCCCAAATGCGCCACCATTCTGATGGTATTTTCGCCGAAGCGAACGGCAAGAATACCTTTTTGCATGAGCTTCTCCAAGTAGGCATCTACCGCGGCTGAACTTTCGAGCTCGCCTACTACAATGTTGGTTTCGGGTGACCAAACTGTGGTTATTTCATCAGCATTTTCCAGCTTTCGTGCCAGTTTTTGTGCCAACTCGTGATCGTCTTGCAGGCGTACTATGTGGTGTTCGAGCGCATAAATTCCGGCTGCTGCCAAATAACCGGCCTGACGCATGCCGCCACCCATTACTTTTCGCACTCGACGCGCATGGTAAATAAAATCATGACTTCCCAGCAAAAGGCTTCCCACTGGGCATCCCAAGCCTTTTGACAAACAAATGGAAATGGAGTGGAACACTTTGCCGTAGTCTTCGGGTTTTTGATTTTTGGCTACCAAGGCATTAAACAAGCGGGCACCGTCAAGATGCAGGGCAAGTTCGTGCTTGTCGCACACTTTTTTAATGGCCAGTATATCATCAAAATCATAACAAGTGCCACCACCTTTGTTGCTTGTGTTTTCAAGACTTACCAGTTGTGTATTAGGAAAATGCACATCATCGGCGCGTATGGCGGCTTCTACCTGTTGGGCGTTTATGCGGCCTTTGTTGCCTTTTATTAGTTTTACTGAGCAACCAGAGTTTTTGGCAATGCCGCCGCCTTCATATGCATAAATATGGCTGTTTTCTTCGCAAATAACTTCACCGCCGGGTTTGGTGTGCACGTTTATCGCTATTTGGTTGGTCATGGTGCCGCTTGGACAAAACAAGGCCGCTTCCATACCAAATAGTGCAGCAGCTTTTTCTTGAAGGGCGTTTACCGCCGGATCATCGCCAAACACATCATCACCCACGCGGGTGCTCATCATGGCTTCAAGCATCATAGGCGTGGGACGGGTTACGGTATCGCTGCGCAAATCAATAATTGTCATCTCGTTGGATTTTTCGGGTTTTTCTAAAAATGCGGGTCTAATAAATTTCCCAAGAAGGTGGGGAATATTTCAGTAGGATTATAGGCAATGGTTATTAATACCCCAAATATGGCACCGTACAAGTGGGCATCGTGGCCAATATTGTCGCGTGCTTCACGTGCCATTTTTGCCGAATAAAACAGATAGCCTACGCCAAACAAAATACCCGGAATAGGTATGGCGGCAAAAAGATAGAGTTTCATCCAGGGGTCAAAAATAATGGAGCTGAAGAGTACGCCTGAAACCGCGCCCGATGCACCCAGCGCCATATAATTTGGATTGTCTTGGTTTTTGAAATACGAAAACATGCTGCCCATAACCATTGAACCAAAGTAGAGCAGCCAAAACTTGGTTTCGGGCATAAAACCGCCATGTCTTGCCAGCTGATGTTCTACATAAGGGCCGAAAAAAAACAAGGTAAACATGTTGAAAAACAAGTGCATCATATCGGCATGCACCAAGCCCGAGGTGACAAAGCGGTACCACTCGCGGTCGCTATTGATTTTCCAGGGGTAAAAAAGCAGTTTGTATTTGAGCTCCATATTGTTGAATGCCATAAACGACACCACAGCGGTAACTCCAATGATAATATAGGTTGAAGACATTAGTCAGATGGGTTTGCGGCAAGCAAATAGAGTACAGCCATGCGTATGGCAACTCCGTTTTCTACCTGATGAAGTATAACAGAATGGTTGGGATGGTCGGCCACCTTGCTTTCAATTTCCACGCCGCGGTTCATAGGGCCGGGGTGCAGCACGGTCAGGTGTTTATCAAGCTTGTTGAGCCGCTCCATGCTGAGACCAAAATACCGGGCATATTCGCGCAGGCTGGGAAAATAGCTGTCCTTTTGTCGTTCCAGTTGTATGCGAAGCACATTTACCACATCGCACCAAGCCAGCGATTCATCTACATTGTAGCTCACTTCCACACCCAGCGATTCAATGTTTTTTGGAATAAGGGTTGGAGGGCCGCATAGCCTTACTTTGGCGCCCAGCTTTTGCAGGCAGTAAATATTGCTTAGCGCCACACGCGAGTGCACAATATCGCCCAGAATAAGGATTTTCATTCCTTCAAGCTTGCCGTATTTCTGTCTTATGGAAAAGGCGTCGAGCAAGGCTTGTGTGGGATGTTCGTGGGTGCCATCGCCGGCATTTACCACATTGGCTTTTATATGTTGCGCCAAAAAATCGCAAGCACCTACGTGCGGATGCCGCATGACCACCATATCCACTTTCATGGCCAATATATTGTTGACCGTATCGAGCAGGGTTTCGCCTTTTTTTACCGACGATGACGAGGCACTGAAATTGACTACATCGGCACTCAGGCGTTTTTCGGCCAACTCAAAACTGATGCGTGTGCGTGTTGAATTTTCGAAAAATATATTGGCGATGGTAATATCGCGCAGAGAAGGCACCTTTTTAATCCGCCGGTTCAATATGGTTGAAAAATTGTCGGCGGTAGAGAAAATCAGTTCAATATCCTCGCGGGTAAGGTGTTTTATACCCAGCAAATGCGGTACACTAAGAGCACTCATCCGGCTTATTTATTCTTTTGCTTTTGATTCATTTTCAGTAAGTTGCCATACACCGTATTCGCCATCAATCTCGGGCCACTTCACTTTTACTTTTTCGTTTGACCGCGTATCTACCTTTATACCGGTGTAGTCGGCTTGTATGGGCAGGTGGCGGCTGTAGCGGCGGTCAACCAATACCAGCAACTCTACCTTGGCGGGGCGGCCAAATGCCAACATGGCTTCAAGACCTGAGCGCACGGTTCTGCCGGTGTAGAACACATCGTCTATAAGCACCACATTTTTTCCTTCAATCGAAAATTTGATGTCGAGTGCCGATGGCAGAATGGGTTCATCTCGTCGCCTGAAGTCGTCGCGGTAAAAAGTAATGTCGAGACGGCCTGTGGGAATGGTTTTTTGCAGCTTGTTTTCAAGACGTTTTTGCAGTGCCAAAGCCAGGTAAATGCCCCTTGGCTGCAAACCAATCAATACCGTATTGGCAAAGTCTCCATGATTTTCAATGAGTTGTGCCGAAAGGCGATTGAGTGTAAGTTCAAATTGATTTCCTTGTAGTAAAACCTTGGCCATAGGGTTCTGAAAAAATTACCCAAAAGTAAGGGAATACGGCAAAGCCACAAACCAAAATAGCAACAGCTACTTGAATTGGATGGCAAGATTGTCTAAAAATAAAATTTGCTGGCCGGGTGCATACAGATAAACTTTTACCACATCGGCTTGCAGTGCTTTGGCAGGTATTTTAAAGTTGAAATCAATAGGGTTCCACTGCCCGGGTTCTATGGTTTTCAAATCGCTCACTTTGAAGCCATTCCAACTGAAATCTATTTTTTCGCCACTCAATTCAACCACCAGACTCAAATCGGTGGGAGGCTGCTCGGCGAATAGCTCAAAAGCAATATCCATTTCGGTTTTGAATGAATCGGGAATTTGTTGGAACGGATAATCAAGGCTTAGGCTAAAGGCTTGTCCGCCGCCAAATTTGCTTGATTTGCTGCCTTCAAAAGCTTTTTCGGTGCTTATGGTTTGCATTTGGCCCCATACTTCCTGCCGCTCGCAATCATGAAAAAAATAGGTACGCTTGCCAGTTGCGGGATCTGCTATTTGCACAAATTGATCGGGGAAATCGCTTTTCACAAGCCCGGCTACATTTTGTGCTACTTTTTTTCTTCCTGTTTCGGTGTAGTGTTCGGTCGGAAAATCCTTGTCTATGAACAACTCATGCGCAACAGCATCAAAATTGTCAACCACGCCAACGCCCATGTTGCGGTAGCGCGTCACCAACCAGTTTTTGTTGTTTACCATCATTTCCACCAAATCATTTCCCACCAGTTTTTCTGCGTTTTCAAGATTTTCGGGCATAATAGAAAAATACAGGTGCCAACCTTTTTCGCGGGCCAGCGCCACTATTCGGTCAAAATCTTTTACCCGCACATTGTCTTCATTCAAGTCAAAGGCAAAGTTTTTTACGTTGGCCGCAGCCAATATGGTTAGGGCATCGCTGCGCCCACCATCGCTGTCCAAAATTCCGTTTTCATCAATCGCACGGTCCCATTCATATATATTTTTATAGGGTAAATTTTCGTTTTTGAATGGGATCAACCAATCGGCATGTATGCGCAGTTTTCGTTCAAGTTCGTTGTAGCCGCCAAAGCCTTTGAAAGAAAGCAAAAAGCGGTTGTAGAGTGGGGGAGTGGTTCGCAAAAGCACCGTCTTTTTCAGCAGTGCCTGCTCCAGTTCAGAATATATCCAGTCGGATGAAAATGAACGGTAATTCATGGTAACCACCACATCTTTTATTTCAACAGAATCGGGAATAGCAGTGAGTATTTCATAATAAATCCGGGCGTGTGCACCGGCCTGAGTGATGTTGTAGGTGCCAAGGTTGGGGAAATGATCGCCCACAAAATCGCTGATGGCACGTTTGTCAAGGTCTTGCCAGCTAAAAGTAATGTTGGATGATTCGCCCAGGTAAAGGATGTCAATATCGGCGGGAAGGGCTTTTATTTTGGGGTAAATATCGCTGTGCTTTTCCATGTCGGCTTGCCAAAACCAATGGCTGTAGGCCAGGTTGGCAAGTAGCAATACAATGCCCAGAACAATAGTGCGATATATGAATTTAAACCACATTAAAATTGGAAATAAATAAACGGATATTCCTGAACGCCCGCAAATGCCAGAATGGCAAATAATAAAAGGGCATAAACCGCCCACCTCAACCACGGCATTTTGGTGGCTATCCAAGTGTCAAACCGTTTGTTGAAAAGCAGAAATTCAGACCCGATAAAAAGTAAAAACCAAACCCAAACCGAAGTTGGCAATTGCAGGCTTGCTTCACTATGTTGGTTCAAAAGTCCGCTGAACATACCGTGGGCTTCTTCAAGATTTTGACTTCTGAAAAACACCCAAATAAGGGTAACCACCACAAAGTTTTTTATGGCAAGAAGCAGTCTTTTGGGGCTTAACTCATTGCGGCATGGGGCCAGGTGGAAGGCTTTGTTTACAAAATGCTCAACAATATATACCAAGCCATATAGTCCGCCCCAAATCACAAAAGTCCAGTTGGCGCCATGCCAAAGTCCACTCACGGTAAAAACTATGAGAATATTGATTATCCAGCGGGCAATTTTCACTTTGTTGCCGCCAAGGGGAATGTACAAATAGTCTCTGAACCAAGTGGATAGGGAAATATGCCAGCGCGACCAGAATTCTTTGATGTTGACCGACAAATACGGCGTGTTGAAATTGTTCATGAGGTTGACCCCAAAAAGCATGGCCGTGCCAATGGCAATACTTGAATAGCCGTGAAAATCGCCGTAAATCTGAAAGGAATACAGCACCATGCCCAAGGCTACATCAAGACCGCTGTAAGCCTGTGGCTGCGCATATACCTGCTCTACAAATTCTGATAGGTTGTCGGCTACCACCATTTTTATGAAAAAACCGAAAAGTATCAGTCGCAAGCCATTGGCAATGTTTTCATAGTTGAGTTGGACTTTGGCGCGCAATTGGGCATTCAACCTGCTGAAACGCTCTATGGGGCCGGCCACCAATTGCGGAAAATAGCTCACATACAAGGCGAAGTAGCCCAGGTGTTTTTCTGCTTTTTGCCTGCCATAATATACATCGATGGTATAGCTGAGGGTTTGAAACGTATAAAACGAAATACCTACCGGCAGCAGCAATTGGTGCAGGGGTATTTGCTTGGCTACATCAAGGTGCTCAAAAAGGTAATTGAGGCTGTCAATAGCAAAATTGTAGTATTTGAAAACGAAGAGCAAGCCCAGGTTTGAAAAGAGACTTAGTGCCAAATAGAGCCGTTTTCTGCTTTTGGCCTTGGATTTTTCAATTTGCAGTGCGGCGAGGTAGTCTATTAAAGTAGAGGCGATAATGAGTATGATGTAGCTCGCTTTCCAGCACATATAAAAGTAGTAGCTGGCAGCCAGCATAAAAATCCAGCGCAGCTTGTGTGGCAGCAGGTAAAACAGCACCAGCACCACAGGCAGGAAAACCACAAAGTCTATTGAGTTGAACAACATAAATGAAGGCGCAAAAGAAAGTAAAAAAAGAAAAAGCCCCGCCTTTAATCGGCGGGGCTTTTATTGAAGCATTTGTAAGGTCTGTCTATCTACTCTATCTCACTTTTCTTTCAGCACTCCAATGGTCTTTCTCCATTCACGCGCCTTACAAGCTTATGGGTTCAGGCAGATGTTATTCAGCGCTGTCTTCTTTGTCGTCTTCGCTGTTTTCTTCACTTGAGTTTTCGCCTTCTTCAGCATCTTCATCAGATGGTTTTGTTTGGGCGTCCATCTTTTTCATGGCTTCTTTTTGTTTCTCAAGTTCTTCAGCTTCCAGGTTTCTTTTCAAACCGGCCAATATGTCGTTGGCATCGGCAAGTGTATCGCTCGAAACTGATTTTTGAAGGCTTTTAACAGCTTTGGTGGTTTTTTCGGCTTCTTTGTTTTTCTCAGCGTTTTCAGCATCTTTTGCAGCGCGTTCTTCGTCTTTCCACACTTGTGTGTGCGACACTACAATTCTTCTGTTTTCGCGGTCAAACTCAAGCACTTTAAAGTCACCACTTTCTCCTTCGGTAAACTTGGCACCTTTTTCTTGTTTCATCATGTGCTTGGTAGGAGCAAATGCTTCTACACCGTAAGGCAATATGATAATGGCACCTTTGTCTTCAATGCGTTCAACCGAACCTTTGTGTACCGAGTTGTTGAGGAATATACTTTCGAAAGTATCCCAAGGATCGTCTTCCAATTGTTTGTAGCCAAGGCTCAATCGGCGGTTTTCCTTGTCAATTTCAAGCACCACCACATCGTGTTTTTCACCTACTTTGGTAAACTCAGCAGGGTGGTTGAATTTGCGGGTCCACGAAAGGTCAGAAATGTGTACCAATCCGTCGATTCCTTCTTCAAGTTCCATAAACAAACCAAAGTTGGTCATGCTACGCACTACAGCTTCGTGTTTGCTACCGGTAGGATATTTTTGTTCGATGTTTTCCCAAGGATCTTGGGTCAATTGTTTCATGCCAAGTGCCAGTTTGCGCTCTTCGCGGTCAATGGTGAGTACTTTGGCTTCCACTTCATCGCCCATGTGCAAGTATTCCTGCGGGCTTTTCAGGTGGGTTGACCACGACATTTCTGATACGTGGATGAGACCTTCTACACCGGGGTAAATTTCGAGGAATGCGCCGTAGTCTTCAATGTTTACTACTTTGCCTTTCACTACCGAACCTTCTACAATTTCTTCAGGAAGGGTTTCCCAAGGATGTTGTGTAAGTTGTTTCAGACCCAGCGAAATACGTTTTTTGTCTTCATCGTAGTCAAGTACCACGCAGTTGATTTTCTGACCCAATTCCAATACTTCTTCAGGGTGGTTGATACGTCCCCAAGAAACATCGGTAATGTGGATAAGACCGTCAACGCCACCGAGGTCAACAAATACACCAAAGCTGGTAAGGTTTTTAACCACACCTTCCAATACCTGACCTTTTTCAAGGCTGCCAAGTATTTCGGTTTTTTGTTGCTCAAGATCGCTCTCAATAATGGCTTTGTGCGACACTACAATGTTGCGGTATTGCAGGTTGAGTTTTACCACTTTCAAGTCCATTGAAGTGCCAACATATACGTCATAGTCTTTAATTGGCTTCACATCAATTTGCGAACCGGGCAAGAAGGCGTCCAAACCAAGCAGTTGTACCACCATACCACCTTTTGTGCGGTCGGCAATATAACCTTTCAGTATGCGGTCATTTTCGTGTGCTTCTACTATGGTATCCCACGCGCTTTCTTCAAGGGCTTTCTTGTGCGAAAGCTTGATTTGTCCTTGTGCGTCTTCGCGTTTTTCAACCATAATTTTCACTACGGCACCTTCTTTCAGGTCGTCGCCCATGTACTTAAACTCCGATGCGGGCACCATACCATCAGATTTGAATCCGATGTTTACCACCACATCGCGGTCGTTAACCGATACTACTGTACCGTCAACCACCTGACGCTCATCTACATGGCTAAGTGTTTCGGCATACATGTCTTCCAGTCGCTTACGGTCGCCGCTGTTGTAATCGTCAACATCTTGCTCATAAGCTTCCCAGTTGAAATCTTCAACACTTACTTTTTGAAGGGGTCTTTGATAGGGTTCAATTTCATCTTCTTCATCGTCATCTGATGTTGAATCTGAATCCTCAGCGTCATCGTCTGAAGTGTTTTCGCTGGCATCATCTTCGGTGCTGTCAACTACTTCCGTTGCGTCGTCTTGCTCATTGGCTTCAGTTTCGGCAACTTCTTCTGTTGAAGAAGCATTGGCTTCAACTTGTGATTCTTCAACGGTGTTTTCTACTTTTTCTTCAGTAGATTTTTTTTCTTCTAAGTTGTTGTCTGACATTTACTTAGATTAGGGTTTACAAAATTTTTTAAAAACAGGCTGCAAAACTAGGTAAAAAACCGCACCTGCAGCAACTAATGCGGTGATTTTTATAGAATTAGCATGGCATCGCCATAGTCTAAAAATCGATAATCTTGCTCAAGGGCTTGTTTGTAGCCTTCCATTACCAAATCATAGCCGCCAAAGCAGCAGGTAGTAATGAAATGAGCCGACTTGGGCCTGTGGAAATTGGTAACCATACAATTGGCTACGCTGAAATCATAAGGCGGGTAAATGAATTTTTCGGTCCATCCTTCGGCAGGTTTCAAATTGCCATCGGCTGATACGGAAGACTCAATGGTGCGCATAACAGAGTTGCCCACTGCGCATACTTTTTTGCGAGCAGCATGGGCTTTGTTGGCTACATCGGCGGCTTGGGCGGGTATAATGAAGTTTTCTGAGTCCATTTTGTGTTTGCTCAAATCTTCAACTTCTATGGGGCGCTCGCTACCCAAACCCATGTGCAGGGTAATATAGCCTACTTGTATGCCCTTGATCTCAAACCACTTGAATACTTCTTTTGAAAAATGCAAACCTGCGGCAGGGGCGGCTACAGCGCCTACCTGACTGGCAAATATGGTTTGGTAGTCTTCGTTGTCTCTTTCTTCGGCAGCGCGCTCCATGTATTTTGGAAGCGGCGTTTCGCCAAGCGAATTGAGTGTGGCTTGAAACTCTTCTTCATCGGCATCGTTGAGAAAACGAATGGTACGCCCGCGCGAGGTGGTATTGTCTATCACTTCGGCTACCAACACTTCGTTGTCATCTTCGCCAAAAAACAGCTTATTGCCCACCCTTATTTTTCGGGCCGGGTCCACAATCACATCCCAAAGTCGTTGCTCGTGGTTGAGTTCTCTAAGTAAGAAAACTTCAATCCGGGCACCTGTTTTCTCCTTTTTACCGTACAAGCGAGCCTTGAAAATTTTGGTATTGTTCATGAGAAAACAATCGCCTTCGTCAAAATACTCTACTATATTTTTGAAGGTTCGGTGTTCTATTTTTCCGGTACTACGGTGCAATACCATCAATTTTGACTCGTCGCGGTAGTCGGCCGGATACTTGGCAACTTTCTTTTCAGGAAGTTCAAAATCAAAACTTGAAAGCTTCATTTACTGTGTTTTAGCCATTTCTGAAAAATGCGTGCAAAGATACAGTAAACTAGCCGCCGCTGCAATTCAATTTCATAAAATAGTTGAACGCATTCGTTTAGAGTTGTTTTTCAAGATTTTGGCTCTTGCAATCCTGATACGCTTTCTCTTAATGTTGCCAAAAGTTGTAGGCAGTTCGGCGCTCTTTATCCAAATAAAATCCTACATTCGACTTGAAAAAATAAAGCCATGAAAAGTAGTATCCGCACTTTTTTTCTTGCCTTATCGCTCGTTGTGTTTTCAGCAATCGCAGTGTCTGCGCAAAGTTCATCCAACACACCAACTTTCCTTTTCAACTATGGATTTGGATTAAGCGGCCATTCATCCAGATCGCTCAAACAGAATTTTGGCGATTACCAAGCGACCAATGGGCCACGGTTTCTGTCTGTTTTTGAATTGGAGGCACAGAAGTACGTGCAAGGTGCCAATGGCAGGGGCTTCATGCTGAGTAGCGGTATAAACTATTTGTGGCAGGGTACTAGTTTTAACTACAACCAACAGAAAACCATATTTAGTCAAACTTGTATAGGAATACCTGTAGTGATAAACCACATAATTCCCATAGAACTGATGCGCAGCGGCAAGCAAATAGACTTGATGCCCGGCTTTGGTGCCATGCTCAAAACCGGCGTGTTTGCGAATATGTACAATGAGCAATCATCTCGAATGCACTATTTTAAAGACAATTTGAGTTTTTCCAACAGCCTAACCGCAAGCCTGTTGTTTGATTTGAAGATTGGTGTGCACAGTAAATCAGGAATTACGTACTACAAACTCAGGTACATGGTTGATTTTAAGAATTTATATACCAGCCAATCAAGTTTCAATGGTATGGGCATCGCTCCGCTTGTAAATGGTGTAACCTTGCTGAAAAGTTGGTGATAGAAGTCCATTGCCAAATTAAACAATACTTCGTTTTGGCTTTGCTGTTTTGCAGCCTTGCATTACAGACGCAGGAATTGGCTGTAAAAAAGTGCTGCAATATTCCCTTAACACCAAAAGGCGATACCAATTATATATATCTACGCCGCACAGTACAGGCAGATCAATTTGGGTTTAATGACTTGAGAGTTTCTCCAAACCCATATTATTTGCGGGTTTGGCTTAGCCGCGAGGTTTTGGAAATATGGATAGATAGTTTGAATACACCACACGGTCGATTGTTTTATTGGGTTAAAGAAAACACAGCGGATTATAATACCCATGCGCCCATTTATTATGAGAATATTGAATTAAATACCAATGAATTGGACAATATATTAGGGCTTACCAAGTCAACCGGAATTTTGAAAATACCAAGTGAAGACTCCATAGCCAATTGGGCCTTGGGTACTGATGGCTATTCAATTGACATCGAATTTGCAAGCGCTACAAGTTATTCATTCAAAACTTATTGGGCTCCTGATATTCAAGATTGTTTTCCGGAATCTATTTTGGTAAACCAATACATAGCACAGCTCTACTCCAAGTTGCGCCTGAAAGAAAGGTTAAGCGAATTTAAAGGCTGGATACCTTTTGAAAGCTACCGTTGGGATGGTCCAATGACTATTACAAGATATTTAGACAGAAAAAGCAGAAAAGCTATTAGAATAAGAATGGCCAAAGATCATACCGTAGGTATCATCAAAAACTGAAAACGCCTTTCACAAATACAGGACTGGCAGAGAGCCTTTAATTTCGAAGCATGAATTGGAAGCTGCTCACAGTTACCCTGGTCGAAAGCACCGCCTCGGCACTCAGAAACTTCTCAGCCAATAAGTTGAGAACCGCCCTTTCGTTGCTCGGCGTGTGTGTAGGTATCTTGTGCATTACAGGCATACTTACCTTGGTCGATTCGTTGGAACAGAACATTCAGGCATCTTTTTCAAAGTTGGGCGACAATGTATTTTACATCCAAAAAACGGCTTGGGGAGGGGAGGAGTCGCGCAATCGAGCGGCAGTGAATGGCCGACCCGATGTGACCCAACGCGAAATGGAACAACTCGAAGCACGCTACACACAGGTTGCCGCCATTTCATACGTATCATGGATTCCCAATTCCAGCCTCAAATCTGATGGCGGCACCTTGGAAGGTATTACCGTTTGTCCCGTCAATCATGATTATTTGCGCTTGTATCCCCTTGATTTTGTGGACGGTGGCTTTTTCAGCGACCGCCACGATGCCTCCGGTGCACCCGTGGCAGTTATTGGCTCAAACGTAGCCGAGGCCCTGTTTAAAGGTCAGAATCCACTGGGCAAGCAGTTTGTATTCAACGCCCAAAAAGTGCGTGTAGTGGGCGTATTGGCCAAAGAAGGCAAAGGATTGTTCAACTTTAGCAGCGACAATGTGGTGTATGTTCCCGAAAAATTTGTTTCGCGCACCATGACCGCCAAGGGCTTTAATGGCTCAATAATGGTAAAAACAAAAGATGGCGTTGCACTGGATGAAGCCAAGTACGAGCTCACAGGAATTATGCGTTCCATCAGGCGACTAAAACCGGCACAGGAAAACAATTTTGCGGTAAATCAAGTCACCAGCATCACAAGTCAGGTGTCATCATTTTTTGAAACGGTGAGTCTGATAGGCTGGGTATTGGCAGCTTTTTCCATATTGGTTGGCGGCTTTGGCATAGCCAACATCATGTTTGTTACGGTAAAGGAACGCACCAATATAATAGGTATTGAAAAGGCATTGGGCGCCCCCAACTACCACATACTCACACAGTTTTTGGGCGAGTCGGTTATGTTGTGCGTTATGGGCGGCGCAGTGGGTATAGCGTTTATAGGTTTAATGGCATTGATAGTCAATCAGTTTATGAGTTTTACCATTTACCTCACTTTGGGCAATGTGCTCAATGGCCTCGTGCTATCATCGGTTATAGGCATAGTAGCAGGCTTTATACCCGCCCGCAAAGCCGCACATCTTGATCCTATTGAGGCAATTAGGGCTTAGTGGTGTTGGTTAGCTTAGGTCAATTTGAAAATTAAGGACGGAAACTGAGCGGCTTCCTGTAAACGTAAGTTGGTTTTTCAATTGTTTGCAGATTGCTCACTTTACACTCATTCCTCACCCTCTTACCCTATCATCAAATGCGCATTGGGATATTCGAAGGCTTTGCGGTTGGCGGCGGCACTTAGCGCAACTACAAGCGTAAGAATTCCTACACGGCCCAAGTACATGGAAAGCATGAGCACTACTTTGCCCACAGTTGAAAATTCGGCAGTTATTCCGGTTGAAAGTCCTACGGTACAGAATGCCGAAACCACTTCAAAAAGTAGTTTCAAGGCACTTTTGTCGGGGTCAGATATGGAAACCACAAACAATGCGATAAACACATAGCTTGCCGCAAACAGAAAAATAGTAAGCGCCCTGTTCAGCAAATCGGTTGATAGTGTGCGCCCCGCAATCTCTATGTTTTTTCGGTTGCGAATGGTGGTAAAAACCGATAGGAAAATAACCACAAAAGTGGAGGTTTTGATACCACCACCTGTTGATGCTGAGGACGCACCAATAAACATGAACAAAATCATGAAAATCAGTGTCGGCGAACTCAAAATACCAAAATCAACGGTATTGAAGCCGGCGGTCCGGGTAGTTACTGATTGAAAAATGGAATGGGTTACCCTACCAAAAGCAGTTTCTTCAGAAAGGGTATTGTTTTGCTCCAAAACAAAAAACAGCACCGCACCCACCACAATTAGTATTACCGACGCATATAGCGAAATTTTTGTGCTCAAGGTCCAGTCTTTCCAGGGGTAACGCATCCTTTCGCGCAGCGCTTTAATACCGAACAAATCTTGAATGGCCGGAAAACCCAAGGACCCGAAGAAAATAATGCCTGCCACCACCATGTGCAGGTAGTATTTGTGTTGTAACACATCTTCATACAAGCCATTGGTAAACAGAGAGAAACCGGCATTGCAAAAGGCGCTTATGGAGTGGAATATAGAATAAAACAACCTGTCGGGGCCATGCAGTACATCGCCAAGCAGGGAGTAGATCAAGAAGGCACCAATGGCTTCAATGGTAAAGGTGAGTATAATTACCTGCTTCAACAGGTCGCGCGAGGCCACCAAATTGGCAGTATTGAGCATTTCTTTTAAGGTATTTTGGCTTTGAATACCCACACCTGAGCGCAGAAACAAGGCAAAAAACAAGGCAAAGGTGATGATGCCAATTCCACCGATTTGAAACAGCATCATGATGATGAGTTGTCCTTTGAAAGTGAAAAACGTGGCGGTGTCAACCACTATGAGTCCGGTTACACAACTTGCACTCACCGAGGTAAAAAGGGCATCTAAAAAATTCATGCTGCCTTCTATGGTGGTCATTTCGGGCATCATGAGCAGTAGCGTGCCCACCAAAATGAGCAGCACAAACGACAAACCGAAAATGGCCGGCGTTCGCAGTTTGAGTTTAGAAAGGTAGTAGCTGAATTTAACGGCGTCAATTCCAACAAAAAGCAGCAAGTAGCCTTGCACAAAGGTGAGGTAAACCAGTGTGAAGTTTTCGAAGCCCATGTTTTCAAAAATATTTTGCAGCACAGGCACGCCAAAAAGGTACAGGCTCATAATGTCGTAGAGCAGCAATACCATCAGCAAGCCTTCAAACCAGTTGCGTTTTATAAACGATAGCCGGTTAAAGGTGAAGGTGAGCCGCAGGGCATAGCTCAATACATAAATGCTGAAAATAGCTTCAAAACCAACGAGATATACCTTTTCGCGTTCGGGGGTGTGCGGAAAACCATAGTAGTACGCCATGAGCAATAGCGAGGTGAGCGAAGCCAGGAGGCTCAACCCCTTCATGGTGCGGTTTACCACTGTTTGGTTGTTAAAAACTAACCTTGAAAACGCGTTATCAGCCATTTGCGGGCGAATATAGAAATAAAAAAAAGGGGCAATTGCCCCTTTTGAGTTTTATTGTGTGCAACTAGTCGCGGTTGGCCAACTGTGCCAATAGTCGCAAAATATTGACGTAAAGCCAGATAAGCGTAATCATGATAGACATGGCGCCATACCACTCCATAAAACGTGGAGCACCGTGTTCTTCGCCTTTTTCAACCATGTCAAAGTCTATAACAAAGTTGAGCGCGGCCAGCACCACCACAAACAAGGTGAAACCTATGCTGAACCATGAGCTTCCGTAAGTGAAGGCCATCAGCGAATCGGAGCCGAAAAAGCTCGCTATCATAGCGATAAAGTAAAATGCTCCCACCGCTATGGTGGCTGATACTACAACCTTTACAAAGGTGTTGGTAGCTTTTAAAATGCGTCCGCTATACAGTCCCAACATTACCAGCAATACGCCTAGTGTGAGTATAATGGCTTGAAACACAATACCTGCATACGCTTGGTTGAACATAAAGGAAACTGCTCCCAGAAACAAACCTTCGAAAGCGGCGTAGAATGGTGCAGAAATACCGGCAGATTTAGGTCTGAAAATTCCAATCATAGCCGAAATCATTCCGCCAATGGCGCCTACAATGGTTAGCATATTGGCCAGCGCGGGGTTGGTGCTCATCATGCTCCAGGCAATAGAACCTGTAAAAAGCACAATGGCAAACAAAATAGCTGTTTTTTGAACGGTACCTTTCACCGTCATGCTGTCTTCATACACCGCCTCACCCAGTAAGCGGTCTTCTGACAAAAGTGGATTACCTTTTATTAATGGCATTTTTTTTCAAAATAAAATTACGTTACAAAAATACATAGCGCGGGCAAGTATCAATTATTAGTACGTGTTTACAGCCGTTAATAGGTGTTAAGCGGCTTTTTTACCTGATAATGGTTATCGATCCATTCAGTTTCACCTGATTTGAGATCAGCACGTAGAAATACACGCCCGGATTGAGTGGTTTGCCACTGCCAATTAGTGGTTCGTTGTGGTTGTTGCCATCCCACTCAAAGTCTTCGTTTCCACCTATTTCACGTACCAAAACCCCCCATCGGTCGTAGATGAGCAGTACGTAGTCGTCGCAATCAGGTCGCAGGTTATCTACTTTCCACACATCGTTTTTTCCATCGCCATTGGGTGTAAACACGTTGGTCATGCTTATACGGCCTGTCACATACTGCGTTATTTTGGCGGTTTTTACAATACTGTCAGCACATTCAGTTCCTGCATTTATTACCAAAACCACCGTTTTTTGTCCTTCATTTTCATACTTCACATAGGGGTTGGGTTTAAAACTGTGCAAATTGTCGTCAAAATTCCAAAAGCTCTTAAAACCACCGTAGCTTGTATTGTTCATTTGCAGGGCACCATCGCAGCTGTCTATATTAAAACCAAAGCGTGCCGTGGGCATGGAATCAATTTTAAGTGGAATAACCACGGTATCATAACAACTGTAGGGCGACTCAGCAACCAAATATACCTTGTGGCTGTCGGGGCGCATAAAGGTTACTTTAAAATCTTCGCCTGTTCCTTTGGTGCCATTTTCGGCCCACCAAAAAGCATGCTCGGCATAAGCCGATTTGTTGGTGAAAAGAAAGGTATTTAAACAAGAGTCGGTGGTGTATCTGTACATGGCCTTCGGCAGTTTGGGTATGGTAAAAGCCATGGAAAAAGTGTCGCGGCAGTGGTTGCGGGTTTTTTCGCCATAAAGTGTTATTAAATAAGTGCCATCTTCCATATAACCGTGTGTGGGCTCGGGTAGTCCGCTTTGGTTTCCATCGCCAAATTGCCAGAAGAAAGAATCCAAGTCTTCTGATGAGTTGTTGATTTTTATTTCAAATGAGCAAGTGTCGAGCGAAAGGTCAAATTGCGCAAACCTGAAGGTGTCCACATACACAAGTTTTTGCACGGTATCGGCGCAGGTTTTGCCGGGATAGGCTATCAAGCTCACCAAAAACTCGCCCGTATCTCGGTAGTTTTGGAATGGATACCTGCTGCGCGAGGTTTCGCCATTGCCAAAATCCCACAGGAAATTAGGTGCGTCTATTGATTCATTGAAAAACTGTAGTGCCGACACACAGGTGTCAGCATTATAAGAAAATCGGGCATCGGGAAGGCCGGGCATTCTAAAACCTATTGAACTCGTGTCGAAACATTGGCTGAAAGGCGCGGCTGTAAGTTTCAGGCGGTAGTATTTCTTGTATTCTGAAAAACTGATGAGCGGTTCGGTATCGGTAAACTTTCGTCCGTCGCTTAGTTGCCATTTATACTTTTGTGCGTCAATAGAATTGTTGGTTATTTTCAGTTGCGAAGAGCAAGTGTCAATGGCTATGTCAAAGTTGGCATCCACATCCATTATATGCACCGTGGTCACCATTGAGTCTTCGCAGGTGCTAAAAAGGTTGGTGTGCAGCGATACCTTGTAGTCGCCGCGTTGGCTAAAGGTGTGGTCGGGGCTTTTCTCTGTACTTATGCTGCCATCTCTAAAAAACCACTTGATGCTTTTATAGCCTTTCGAAAAGTTGGTGGTGCTAATGGTTTTACTGCAAGTGTCAAGCGTTAGTGCGAAGTCGGTAAATGGGTCTTCAACATGCACATCATAACTAAAGGTGTCAGCGCAATCGGTGTTTTCATCGGTAAGCAGCTGTATGGTGTAATCGCCATTAGCATAGGTATGCTTTAATTTGGCTGCATTGCTGCTAGCGCCATCCCCCAAATCCCAAGTGAAGGTTTTGCCGTACTTGCCGGTGTGTTGCAGGGTTATTTCTTTGGTGCATACATCAAGGTTGGCACTAAAGTCGGCTTCGCTTTTGGCGTAAACTTTAAGCGTCATACTCAGGGTATCGCGCAGGTTGCACGACAAGGCATTGTAGGCAATCAGCTCCACCTGATACACACCCGGTTTGGTGTAGGTATGTGTTATGTTGCTGTCGGTACTTGTGGTGCCATCGCCGGTGTGCCAAATAAAACTATGTGCTCCTTGGGTGTGGTTGGTAAATTTTACGGTCTGCGGCACTTTACATATCAATTCGGTGTGGTCAAATTCGGCATACAGCGCCGGACCTTCAAGGTCTATCTTTACAATGGCATTGTTGCAGTTGGTGGCGTGGTTGTGTTTTGAACTTGGACCATAAACATCGTTTGGATAAGTGGGGAAGCGCGATGCGGGCTTAAATTGGCCGCCATTGCAAGCCGCGCAAATGGCCTGATAAACCACGCCTCGTTTGTCAAATCGGCTCGTGCCACCGTCCACGTGCTCGCTGCTTGAGTTGAAACCGGTATCGTCGCCGCCCCAGAAGGTGGCGTATATGGGGGTGGCCAAATCGGCGGTGTAAACAGCTATGTAAAAATCGCGGCCATCGGTTTTGGTTTTTGCCGCATCAACAGTGGTTTTCAGTCCATAGGTGTTTCCCGTTGAATTGTCTGAAGGGAATAAGCCGCCCCAGCCTGAAAAATACACCCTGCCGCAAAGGTCAACCGAAAATGCCGCCGGCGAAATATTGATGATGTTGTTGGCGCCTATTTTTTTGGATATCTTAATAGCCGATAGGTCCTTTTTCATTTTTGTAATGAAAATACCCCTTGTAGCATTGTCGGTGGTGTTTTTGGTGGGAAATGCCGCGCTGAGTGTTTGCCCCAAAACGTAGGGCGAGTTGTCGGGCCCAACTTTAATAAAAAATCCCTGATCGTAGTCGTTGGTGCCCAAATAGGTTGATGCCAGCAATTTGGTGCCATCGGCGCTAATGAGGGCAACAAAGGCATCAGCCATGCCGCCGCTGAATCTATTGTCGTATGATGAACCCGCTATGGGAAAGTTGTTGCTTTTGGTTCCGCCGGTCACGTATATGTTGTGGTTTTTGTCAAAATCGAGGCTGTAGGCGGCATCAATTTCTGAACCGCCCAAAAATGAACTCCACTTGAATGAATCGAGGTCGGGGCTCAGTTTTACCACTATGCCATCCTGTCCGCCACCGCGGTAGCTTCTTTCAAAGGCCTGCGATGTGGTGGGAAAATTGGATGACTCGGTGGTTGAAGCTAGCAACACATTGTCAAATCGATCTACTATTACTTCGCCCCGATACAAATCGCCGTAGTTGTAAACCAGGGTGGATGGGTTTTTAAACTCCAGGTTGTTTTCGTTTTTGTAATCGCCGTTGATGCCATCGTTGCCCGAACCGCCCAGGTAGGTGGCCGACAACAGTGCGGTGCCATCGCTGTTTAACCGAGCGAGAAATATATCATTTCTGCCACCTGACCTTCCTTGTACACCATTTTTTGTAGGAAAATCGCTTGATTCGGTGGTACCGTAAACTATGAGTTCGTTTTGCGAATTGACTACCAAACTATGTGGTTGCTCGTTGTTTGAACCACCCAAAAATGTCATGTAAATGAGTTGTGTGCCATCAGGATTTAGTTTGTACAAACCACAGTCGCGTGCCAGAAAGTCGTTTTTAGGTCCGCCGGCAAAGTATTTCTGATAGGCTCCCACCGTTACGGGATACCGGTCGCCATATACGGTGCCACCGGTGTAGCCATTCCCTGCTTCGTCGTAAGTGGCGGTGTAGCCCCAGTTGTCGTCAACCGAAAGCGAAAGTGACGAGAATATTACGCTTGGATCAATCACCAGTTTTTGGTGGTTGTTGTATTCGTTTATGGTAAATTTTAGGCGGTTGCCTTCAAGATTGTAGTTGCTTGCTATGGTCTTGTTGCCTACTTCGGGTTGGTAGCTGTAGGGCGATTCTTCCTCAATATGGGTAAGGCTTGTTAGAATTTTAAGTCGTTCATTGTCAAGAAACACATCATCTGCGCCTTCAATTTGTATGTTGATGTCATCAGGATTTCCGCCGGGGTTTACTACAAACGAATATTTAAAAGCATCGTCTGTCGATTCAATAAGCAAGTCTATTTGCGGATAGATATTTACCAAAAGGTATGATTGGTAAGCGAGTGCGTTGGAACCCCAATTGTCAGGATTGTTGCCCAGGTAGTAGTTGTAGATGGTTTTAAAAGCTTTGGTTTTCTCTACAAAAGGCTTCGGGTTCGCGTTGAGAAAATTGAGCTTTACCACATGGAAATTGATGGTAGAATCGGTGGCGCTGTGGTGGTGTATGGCACTTATTTTTTCCTTGTCCCAAAACTGATACGTTATGGCATTGTTTTCAAGAAAAACGGCTCCGGCACTTACCGCACCGCGCGCCAGCACATGTTGGGGCCACTGCCCTTTATTCTCTACAAATTGGGTTTGGGCATGTACAATTAAAGGCAAGGAAAAGAGGAAGTGAAGAAGGACTAGGGCGGTTAAACGTGGGGTTTTGGGCATTTCACTTACTTAATTAGGTAGGTGCTACGGCAAAGCACCCGATTGGCGCTGTTGTTCGCAACTTTTGTGCTAGTAAAGACTAGTATTTTTCAAAAAGTTGCAGCCTACAGAGCCCACTTTACAAAAATCAATACGACTAACGCAGGTTTTGCAGTTGCCTAGGTAAAGGTAGCAATATATTCTATTGCGCGATTTTATTGATTTTAAACACCTTACTCTCAGTTGAGTTGCTGAGTGTGAGAAAGTAAATGCCATTTGCTAAATGTGCTAAACTAAGCTGAGTTTGCATTTTT
>WGNN01000074.1 GCA_016124515.1 bacterium | reverse complement strand
TGATAACTGACCACTGATGACTGCAAACTGCAAATTGCACCGCAGTCGATAAAAGAACGGAAATTGTCATTTCGAGCCCGCGAGAAAACTATTTAATTGTCCAAAGTCCATCTTGCCAAGTCCAGTCCACTGACTACTGATGACTGATAACTGATAACTGATAACTGTTGACTGAAAACTGACTACTGATAACTGCCGACTTTGGCACCGCCCCACTTTCCGCCACCAACAAAAACCCAGCTGAGCCGCATTACACAAGCATTTAACAAGATGTGTATTAAATGTTCAAAATTTAACGTGGCGCAAAGTGGGAGAAAGTGGAAAATTTAAAATACTTTTACCACGTTTTTTGGCCAAGGTGTAAACAAATGACACAACTGATAGGAGAATATAGCTGCAAACTCGACGTAAAGGGACGTATTACGCTCCCCTCTGCGCTCAAGCGGCAGGTACCTACGGAGGCCAAAGACCACTTTGTCATCAACCGCGGATTTGAAAAATGTTTGGTGCTCTACCCACAAAACGAATGGGAAGCAGTCACCAGAAAAATAAACCAGCTAAACCAGTACAAAAAAGAAGTGCGGCAGTTTATCCGCTACTTTTTCAGAGGGGCTACCGAGCTTGAAATGGACAACTCGTCGCGATTGAACCTGCCCAACAGCTTGCTCGAATACGCCGGAATTGACAAAGAAGTGGTGCTTTTTGCCCATACCAACAAAATAGAAATATGGGATAAAAACACCTACGATGCCATGCTCGACGACGATAGCGAAGGCTTTGCCGACCTGGCCGAAACCGTGATGGGAACTTTAAACGGAAATGATGGAAACAATGACTAAGTACCACATACCCGTTTTGTACCATCAATGCCTTGATGCACTTGACATTAAAGCCGACGGCACTTACGTGGACATCACTTTTGGCGGCGGCGGACACTCGCGCGGCATATTGGACCACCTGGGCCCCAAAGGCAGGCTTATCGCATTTGACCGCGACGCCGATGCGGCTGAAAACGGCATAGACGATGCGCGATTTACCCTCGTGCACCACGACTACCAATGGATAACCAATTTTTTGGAATACAATACAGCAGTACCAGTTCATGGAATCTTGGCAGACTTGGGGGTCTCCTCTCATCAGTTCGACACTGCTGAGAGGGGATTCTCTTTTCGCCAGGATGCTCCTATTGACATGCGGATGGACAAGGACATTGAACTAACCGCTGCCCATGTGCTCAACCAATATCCGGTGGGCAAACTGCAAACCATTTTTACGCGCTACGGCGAAATAAAAAACGCCCGAAGCCTGGCACAAGCCGTTGAAAACCAGCGCAGACTAAGCCCATTCACCCACATAGCACAACTTATTGATTTGCTTGAACATGTGATGCACAAAAAAGACAAGCGCAACAAATATTTGTCGCAGGTTTTTCAGGCATTGCGCATTGAAGTAAATGAAGAATTGTTGTCGCTTGAGCGCTTTCTTGAACAAGTACCCAACTTACTGGCACCCGGCGGCAGGTTGGTGGTAATAACCTACCACTCGCTTGAAGACCGGTTGGTAAAAAACTTTATAGGTAGCGGCAACCTTGAAGGCCGGCAGGAAAAAGACCTGTATGGCAATGTATTGAAACCTTTGGAGGCGGTAACACGCAAACCAATTGTACCCACCGAAGCTGAAATAGCTGAAAATCCACGAGCGAGAAGTGCCAAACTGAGAGTAGCAGAGCGAATTTGATGAATAAGGTAAAAAACAAAAACAGCCAGCCATCAAAAAACCCTTTGATAAGAATTCTGGAAGTTGAGTTTTTTTCAAAGGAAGATATTCAAAAATGGCTCCCCTTTGTGGTGTATTGCACCATACTGGCCTTTATCTACATCTCAAACCGCATATATGCCGAGAAAAGGATAAGACACCTGAATGCCCTTCAAAAAGAAGTGCGCAACGCCCAGGCCGATTATTACACCATAAAATCAAACATTGAAAACCTGACCAAACCCACCGAAATAGCGCGGCGGGTAAAACACCTGGGCCTCAAACAAAACCTGAAACCTGCCGAAATAATTAAGAAAGAAAATTGAGTAGCAAAAGCACCATATTCTGGAGGGTTTACCTTTCGTTTTTTGCCATAGTGGTGTTGGCCCTGCTCGTGCTGGGCAAAATTGTGATGCTCCAAACATCAGAAGGAAAAAAATGGCGCAACCTGGCCGATAGCCTCACCACGCGCTATGTAGAAGTGGAGCCAAACCGCGGCAATATTTATTCGTCTGACGGGCGCTTGCTGGCCACCTCGCTCTACAGCTACGACCTGCACATGGACCTGAAAACGGAATACCTGCGCTACCTGAACCAACAAAACCAACTTGAAGACAGCCTTGATGCCCTGGCAGCTGCACTGGCAAATTACTTTAAAGGCCCCAACGAAAACACCAAGTGGCTGTGGCTAAACGAATTGAAAACAGCCTACGCCCAAGGCAGGCGCTACCACCTCATAAGAAATAAAATAAACCACATACAACTTCAGGACATAAGAAAGTTTCCGCTTTTCAGGCTGGGGCAGTACAAAGGCGGTCTTATAGTAGAGCAAAAAAGCATACGCCAACACCCCTACTCGCTGCTGGCTTACCGCACCATTGGCTACACCAACGAAGAAAACAAAGTGGGTCTTGAAGGCGGTTTTGATCCCTTTTTGGCGGGTATCAAAGGCAAGAGGCTTCTGCAAAAAGTGTCGAGCCGCGACTGGATTCCCATTCACGACAAAAACGAAATAGACCCCGAAAACGGCAAAGACATATACACCACCATCGATATTTACATACAAGACTTTGTAGAAACAAGTCTCTACAACCAATTGATGAGCAGCGAGGCCGACCACGGTTGCGCCATAGTAATGGAAGTAGCCACGGGCAAAGTGTTGGCCATAGCCAACCTGACCACCAACAACGGCGGCAAAAGCTATGACGAAGTGTACAATTATGCCATTGGCGAAAGCACGCAACCCGGCTCCACATTCAAACTTGCAGGTTTGCTGGCTTTGCTTGAGGGGGGCTACATGCAGCTTGAAGACACCATAGGCACAGGCACGGGCAAGTGGGAGTTTTACGACCAAATTATGTACGACTCAAAAAGCGGCGGACATGGCACCATTAGCCTGCAACGAATTATTGAAGTTTCGTCAAACATTGGAATCGCCAAAGCCCTTGACATACATTTTGGCCACCAACCCGATGTTTTCATTGACTTCTTAAAAGGTATGCGCCTGCACGAAAACCTGCAATTGCCCATAGTAGGCGAACCCGCTCCGCTTATAAAAACACCCCTTAACGACGATTGGAGCGGCACTACCCTACCGTGGATGGCACATGGCTACGAGCTGAAACTCACGCCGCTGCAAACCCTTATGATTTACAATGCGGTAGCCAACCGCGGCGATATAATGAAACCACTTTTTGTAACCGCCGTAAAGGAAATACACAAAACCGTAGAAACCTACGAACCGGAGATTTGGGCGCGTAACGTGATTTCTGAAAAAACCGCAGAACTTGCCACAAAAGCCCTCATAGGTGTGGTGGAGACCGATGGCGGCACCGCCCACAACTTGTACCGCCACGGTATCAATATTGCTGGCAAAACCGGTACAGCCGTCATAGGAAAAACCCCGGATGGCGTTAAAAAATACCAAGCTTCGTTTGCCGGTTTCTTCCCCGCCGAAAATCCAAAATATTCGTGCATTGTGGTGATAAACAACCCCACCGAAGGCCATTACTACGGTGCCGATGTGGCCGGGCCTGTGTTTCTTGAAATTGCCCAAAACCTGTATTCGTACGATATATCGCTCAACAAGGCCACCTATGCAAGCGCCACCAAAGATGTCAACCACCGCCCCACCTTCATCAAGCTTTCGGCAGATGATGCCGGTACCATTTACAAAAGTTTAAAAATGGATTTAGCTACCGACAAATCATTGGCCGAGTGGGTAGAACCTTCGCTTACAGGCAATAAAATAAGCCTTACTGCCAAAGAAGCCGAACCCGGAACCGTACCTAGTCTCAAAGGCTTGTCGCTGAGCGATGCCCTGTACATCTGCGAAAATATGGGCCTGAAAGTGGAATCGAGCGGCACCGGCAACATTTATAAGCAAAGTCCCGAACCGGGCACCTCATTAAGAAAAGTATCTAAAATATACGTAACACTCAATTGAAAAACCTGCAGCACATATTGCCCACAGGTATGGTAAAGCAAGTGCTGGGCAACAGCCATGTAATGCTGAGCGGCATTGCCCTTGACTCAAGGTTGGTACAGCCCGGCTACCTGTTTGCCGCCATCAAAGGCAGTCAGGTTGATGGCCATTTGTATATTGAAACGGCAATAGAAAAAGGAGCGGTGGCCATACTGTGCGAAGATCTGCCTACCCACACAAGCAATGGAGTTTGCTACCTGCAATGTGATGACGCTGCTGAAACCCTGGGCCATTTGGCTTCGGCCTTTTACGAACATCCCTCGCGCAGTATGAAAGTGGTGGCCATTACCGGCACCAACGGCAAAACATCGGTAGCTACCCTGCTCAAAAATGCCTTTGCCCAACAGGGCTACACCTGCGGTTTGCTGAGTACCGTGCGCAACGAAATTGGCGATAAAACCATACCGGCCACGCACACCACGCCACATGCCATAGCCATACAAGAGCTTATGTACCAAATGGTTGAAGAAGGTTGCGACTACGTTTTTATGGAAGCCAGCTCGCATGCCATACACCAAAAACGCATTGCGGGTATAGACATTGACGGGGCGGTTTTTACCAACATCACCCACGACCACCTTGACTACCACAAAACTTTTGACAACTACATAAAAGCCAAAAAAGCACTTTTTGACAACCTGAAACCCGAAGCTTTTGCCCTGGTAAACGTGGACGATAAAAACGGTAGGGTGATGCTGCAAAATTGCGCGGCACGCAAACTCAGCTATGCGCTCAAAAGCATGGCCGACTACAAAACCAAAATTTTGGAGCAGGATTTCACCAGCATGTTGCTCGAGATAAACGGTACCGAAGTTTATACCCCGTTGGCAGGAGTTTTTCAGGCCTACAACCTTACGGCAGTGTATGCTGTGTTGCTGCAATTGGGCGTGGACCCACACGATGCCTTGGTGTTGCTAAGCGAAGCCAAAGGCGCTGAAGGAAGGCTGGAATGGATAAAAAACAACAACAACCAAGTAGGCGTGGTGGACTATGCCCACACCCCCGACGCCCTTGAAAACGTGCTCAAAACCCTGAAACAACTGAATACCGGTGGTGGAAATATAATAACCGTGGTGGGTTGTGGCGGCAACCGCGACAAAACCAAACGCCCCCAAATGGCACGCATTGCAGCCGAACTGTCGGAACGCGTAATTCTTACAAGCGACAATCCGCGCAACGAAGATCCTGACACCATCATTGCCGAAATGGAAGAAGGCATACCCCTGCACAAGCGGCTCAATACCTTGAGTATTACCGACAGACGCAACGCCATTAAAACGGCTTGCAGCCTGGCACAACCCGGCGATTTGATACTGATTGCCGGCAAAGGACACGAAAAGTACCAGGAGATAAATGGTGTAAAGCATCCATTTGACGATAAAGCAACCTTGAGAGAATTTTTAATAACCGAAATCAACTAAGCTATGCTCTATTACTTATTCAGGTTTTTAGAACAGAATTTTCACATACCCGGCGCCAGTGTATTTGAGTACATATCGTTCAGGGCAGCATTGGCTTTTTTGTTTTCGCTCACCATTACCCTCATTTTTGGCAAGCAAATCATCTATTTCCTGCAAAAAAAGCAAATAGGCGAAACCATACGCGATTTGGGACTTGAAGGACAAATGCAAAAGAAAGGAACCCCCACCATGGGCGGCCTTATGATGATAGCCGGAATTTTAATTCCCACCCTGCTTTTGGCCAAGTTCAACGTATATATAGTTTTGCTACTTATTTCAACCGTGTGGCTGGGCAGCATCGGTTTTCTCGACGACTACATAAAGGTGTTCAGAAAAAACAAAGAGGGGCTGCGCGGCAAGTTCAAAATATTGGGTCAGGTGGGCTTGGCGCTCATTGTAGGCCTCACCCTCTACTTGAGCAACGATGTGGTGATACAGGAAAAAGTACCGCTTGACCAAGTAGAGCGACTCAGCGAATTTGAAAATGTAGTAAGCACCGAAAAGATAGAACGCGAAGACGAGTCGTTTTACCTCGTGAGCTACAAGTCAATGAAGTCAACCACGCCGTTTTTTAAGGAAAATGAGTTTGACTATTTAGAGTTGGTCAACTGGTTTACCGACAACCCCTGGAAGTGGGTTTGGCTGGTTTTTATACCCATTGTTATCATCATTATCACCGCGGTTTCAAACGGAGCCAATATTACCGACGGGCTCGATGGGCTTGCCGGGGGCACATCAGCCATTATTATTTTCACACTTACCATTTTGGTGTATGTAAGTGGTAACTTCTTCTTTGCCGAATACCTGAACGTGATGTACATGCCCCACATGGGCGAGCTCACCATATTTACCGCCGCTATGATAGGCGCCATAGTGGGTTTTTTGTGGTACAACACCTACCCTGCTCAGGTTTTTATGGGTGATACAGGCAGCCTTATGCTCGGCGGTATTATTGCCGTATTGGCCATTATCACCCGCAAAGAATTGCTCATTCCCGTTTTATGTGGCGTATTTTTGGTAGAAAACCTTTCGGTAATGATGCAGGTTGGCTACTTTAAATACACCAAGAAGAAATACGGCGAAGGCCGGCGGATTTTCAAAATGTCGCCGCTGCACCACCACTACCAAAAGCTCGACTACCCCGAACCTAAAATCGTTATCCGCTTTTGGATTATCAATATTTTTCTGGCCCTTATAAGTCTAATAACCCTTAAACTACGCTAAACTGAATCCATATATTACATACAACCCGATAGCCATTATAGGCGGTGGAGAAAGCGGTGTAGGCGCAGCCCTGTTGGCTGCAAAACATGGTTTGTCGCCCTTTTTGTCAGACAAAGGAGCCATTAAGGAAACCTATAAAAAAGAGCTCACCGAAAACCATATTGCTTTTGAAGAAAGGCAACATACCGAAGAGAAGATTGTCAATTCAAAAATCATTATAAAAAGCCCGGGAATTCCTGACAAAATTCCGGTTTTGCAAAAAGCCCTTGCCAACGGCGCCAAAATAATTTCTGAAATAGAATTTGCCTCACAATTTACCAATGCCAAACTAATAGGCATTACCGGCACCAATGGCAAAACCACCACTACGAGCCTTACCTACCACATACTTAAAAACGCAGGTTTCAATGTAAAAGTGGCCGGCAATATAGGCAACAGCTTTGCCCGCGAAGTAGCTATGGACAACGACAGTACCGACTACTACGTGCTGGAAATCAGCAGTTTTCAGCTAGACAACATAGAGCGCATGAAACTGCACCTTTCGGTATTGCTCAATATAACCCCCGACCACCTTGACCGCTACGAAACCATGGAAAACTACATTCGCGCAAAGCTGAAAATAACCAACCTGCAAGCTTCGCCCGACAAGTTTATTTACAATGCCGACGACCCCAACATTACCAACTACCTCAAAGAAATAGAAAGCAACCCTGACTTTGTACCATTTTCACATAACAAACCTCTTGAAAACGGAGCCTCTATGAACCAAAGCAACATCAACCTGAACCTGGAAAATGATTTCATTCAATTTCCTGTAGAAGAAATACTAATAAAAGGTCGCCACAACCGATACAACAGCATGGCGGCGGCCATAGTGGCAAAAGCCCTCAATATTCGCAAAGAAGTAATCCGCGAAAGTTTGGCCTCATACAAAAATGTGGAGCACAGGCTGGAGCATGTGGCACGCATCAAACACGTAGATTATATAAACGACTCAAAAGCCACCAATGTAAATGCCGCTTGGTACGCCCTTGAAAGCATGGACAACCCCGCCATTTGGATTGCCGGTGGCGTGGACAAAGGAAACGACTACACCGATTTGGTAGCTCTGGCCGCCAAAAAAGTGAAAGTACTTATTTGCCTGGGAATTGACAACGAAAAACTGGTACAACAGTTTAGTGAGGTGGTGCCCATGGTGCTAGAAACCAACAACATGAAAGAAGCCGTGGAAATGGCTTACAAACTGGCTGAGAAAGACGACAATGTATTGCTGGCCCCGGCCTGCGCCAGTTTTGACCTTTTTGAAAACTATGTTGACCGCGGCAACCAATTTAAAAAAGCCGTACTAAACCTGTAATACGCATTGAACTGGATATTAAATAGATTGAAAGGCGACACCGCCATTTGGGGCATCATCCTTATGTTGTCGCTCATAAGCATACTGGCTATTTACTCCAGTACCAAATCTATTGCCTACGCCCTGCAGGAAGGCAACACCGAGTACTACATACTCAAGCACTTGGTGATGATGTTTTTTGGCTTCGGCGTGATTTATATAGCACATAAAATTGATTATAAATTCTACTCCGGTTTTTCACGCATTTTATTGCCGCTCTCCATCTTGTTGATGTTGCTTACTTACGCTTTTGGCCTTGAGATTAACGATGCGAAACGTTGGCTTCCCCTGCCCGGCACCGGCCTTACCATACAAACATCCGATATTGCCAAGCTTGCCCTTATCATGTACCTGGCGCGCACCATTGCCAAAAAACAAGAGGTTATCAGCGATTTCAAGAAAGGCTTTTTACCCATAATGTTGCCTATTCTGGCTGTTTGCCTCATCATTGCCCCCTCCGATTTTTCTACCGCTGCCACGCTGCTTTTTACCAGCATTGTGCTTCTGTTTATTGGCAGGGCCAACATCAAGCATATTGGCATAGTGCTGCTGAGTGCGGTAGTTGGTTTGGCAATACTGGTTATGCTGGCACAGATTTTTGATTGGGATTGGCTCAGGTGGAGCACCTGGGTTTCGCGCTTTTCCGACTACTTTGGCAGCGGCGATGGTTCATTCCAAAACCAACAAGCCAAAATAGCCATTGCACGCGGCGGATTTTTTGGCGTAGGCCCCGGCAATAGCGTTCAGCGCAACTTTTTGCCAAACCCCTATGCCGACTTCATTTTTGCCATTATAGTAGAAGAATACGGAATGATGGGTGCCATAGTTATTATTTTTCTCTACCTCACATTGCTCAACCGCAGCATCCGTATCATCATTAAATCGCCCAACTCATTTGGTCCCCTGCTTGGTGTAGGCCTTACCATGAGTTTGGTTATTCAGGCATTCTTAAACATGGGCGTTGCCGTCCACTTGTTTCCCAACACGGGCTTGCCGCTACCACTTATCAGTATGGGCGGTACTTCGTTGGTTTTCACCTGCTTTGCCTTTGGTGTTATACTTAGTGTGAGCGCCTTTATTGAACAAACAAATACCGAGAAAGCCAAATAAAATGTCGGGAGCTGAAAAAACATATCCACCCATAAAAATGATCATCAGCGGAGGCGGAACCGGCGGACATTTGTTTCCGGCAATAGCCATAGCGCAGGAGATAAAAGCATTGAGCCCGCAGTCAGAAGTGCTTTTTGTGGGCGCCAAGGGCAAAATAGAAATGGAAAAAGTACCGCAATATGGCTTCAAAATCCATGGATTGTGGATCAGCGGATTCAACCGCAGCCAAATGTGGCGCAATGTGAGCCTTCCTTTCAAAGTACTGTCAAGTTTGGTCAAATCGTGGGTTATTATTAAGCGGTTTAAACCACAAATAGCCGTGGGCGTGGGCGGATACGCAAGTGCCGCGGTATTATATGTAGCCGGCAAAAAAGTCATACCCACCCTGCTGCAAGAGCAAAACAGCTACCCCGGTGTGACCAATAAAATGCTGGCCGCAAAAGCATCAAAAATTTGCGTGGCTTTTCCCGGCATGGACAAGTATTTTGACAAACAAAAGCTCATAGAAACCGGCAATCCCATTCGCAGCAACATAAAAAAACTCAGCAAAACCGAGGCGGCTGCCAAACTCGGGTTGAAAGCCAATGTGCCTACCCTGCTGGTGGTTGGCGGCAGCTTGGGTGCAAAAACACTCAATGAAGCCATTAAAGGCAGTTTAGAGAAAATTAAAGAGGCGGAAATACAACTGATATGGCAATGCGGAAAAATATATGTTGACCGCCTGAAAAGTGAAATAGGCAATGCGCTCAACGAACGTATCATGATGACCGATTTTATTGCCGACATGGACGCTGCTTACAGCCTGGCCGATTTGGTAGTATCGCGCTCCGGTGCGCTTTCTATAAGCGAAATAACCTTTTTGGGCAAGGCAAGTATTATGGTTCCATCGCCCAACGTAGCCGAAGACCACCAAACGAAAAATGCCGAAGTACTGGCCCGCAACGGTGCTGCCCTTTTGGTAAAAGACAGCGAAGCTGAAACAGAACTTGTGCAGCAGGCACTCAAGCTGTTAACAGATAAGGAAAAACTAATGGAAATGGAAAGCAATGCAGCCGCCCTTGCCAAGCCGCACGCAGCCCACCTGATAGCAACACAAATATTTGAGCTCGTAAAGTGATAGATTTCAAGCACATATCGCATATATATTTTCTGGGAATAGGTGGCATAGGTATGAGTGCCCTGGCCCGCTATTTCAATTCTATTGGCAAAGTAGTGGCCGGCTACGACAAAACCCCAACTGAGCTTACCCGAAATCTTCAAAACGAAGGGATAAACATAATTTTTGAAGACAATGAACACTTGCTGCCCGAATGGCTTCAACCGCATAGCGAACAGGTTTTGGTCATTTACACACCGGCAGTTCCCGGCTCATTAGGACTTTTCAATAAATTAAACAACGGTAGTTTCCATATAGTAAAACGCGCCATGGCGCTAGCTGCCATTACCCAAAACCACTTTACCATAGCGGTGGCAGGCACACATGGCAAAACCACCACAAGCACCTACCTGGCCCATTTGCTTATGGCCGAAAATGTTTCGTTTGCGGCCTTTCTTGGTGGAATTTCGGTTAATTATAACAGCAACTACGTTTGTAACAACACAAGCAACAGCCAAACCATAGTGGTGGAGGCGGATGAGTTTGACCGCTCCTTTCTGCACCTTAAACCCAATATTTCCATTATTACTTCGTGCGAGGCCGATCATTTGGATATATATGGCAGCTATGAGGAAGTAAGAAAAGCCTACAACGAATTTGCCAATTGCCTGAGCAGCGGCGGATTGCTGATTTTGCACGAAAGCTTGCGCCATGTATTTCATTTGCGCAGCGATATAGAAGTGGTTTACTATGGCAAAAACGGCGATATAACTTATGAAAACGAACAAGTAAAAGAAGGCCGGTTTGTTTTTGACTTACCTGCTTTCAATATGCAGCAATTGCAAAATGGACTGCCCGGTGTGCACAATATATTAAATGCCACAGCAGCCGTTGCCGCAGTACAACGCGTTGTTGCCATGCAGCACACAGCAGAGGCCATCCGTTCGTTTTCAGGCATAAAAAGGCGATTTGAAACCATTTATAAAAGTGATGAAAATATATACATTGACGACTATGCGCACCATCCTTCTGAAATAAAAGCCGCCCTGCAAGCCGCCCGTCAATTGTTTCCCAACTTACAGCTCACGGTGGTTTTTCAGCCGCACCTGTACAGCCGCACCCGCGATTTTGCCGAAGATTTCAAAAAGGAACTGGCCAATTGCGACCAATTGTATGTGCTGCCCATTTACCCCGCCCGCGAACTGCCCATTGAAGGCGTAACATCAGCACTGATTCTTCCCGAAAAAAATGCACAATTAGTTGGTTTTGATGATATTTTGGATTTGGCAAAAAACAATGCACCACAATTGTTGCTCACCCTTGGGGCAGGTAATATTGATCTTTTGGTAGCCCCGCTTCGTACTATTTTTCAAACCAAAAAAATAGCTGATGAAAAATAGGAAACTGATAAAACTCGCACTAAATGCCACCGCCGTGCTGCTATTATTTCTGGCGGTTTCATTTGCCAATAGAAAAGTAGCTGAAAACCAAGTAAATGAGCTAAAAGTAGAAATAGACGAAACACCACAGGGACAATTCATATCTGAAATAGACGTGGTGGACCGGCTAAACGACTTTTACGCACCGGGCCTCAACGGACAGCATGTGCGCGACTTACAGCTCACACAGCTCGACTCACTTATAGAAAGTTCGCCTTTCGTGCGACAGGCAAATTCGTTTGCCAACCTGCAAGGTCAATTGTATATAAGTGTGGCTCAGGAAGTACCGGTATTGCGAATTATCAACAGCAAAAAATCGGGTTATTACCTCAATGAGCAAGGAAAAAAAATGCCTCTATCAGTACACCGTGCGGCGCGAGTGCCCGTGGCCACAGGTCAAATTACCGAAGAGTTGTTTCCTACCGATAGTTTTACCACCCAAACACTTAAAGACTTATACAGTATTGCACAATATCTTGATAAACACCCCTTTTTCAAAGCCATTACAGGTCAGTTATTTGTAGAACCGAATGGCGATATTGTATTGATAACAAAGCAAGAAGAGCGGCACAACATTGTACTTGGAAATGCCGAAAATCTTGAGGAGAAGTTTGACAACCTTTTTCAGTTTTACACAAAAGTGCTATCGGTAAAAGGTTGGGATACATACCATACCATTAACTTGAAATTTAAAAACCAAATAGTAGCTAAAAAATAACAATGGACAATACAGGAATCATAGTAGGATTGGATATCGGTACCACCAAAATATGCGCCATAGTGGGTGAGCGTAATGCTTACGGCAAAATTGATATTCTTGGAGTAGGAAAAAGCCCTTCCAATGGAGTGGTAAGGGGTGTGGTGACCAATATTGACCGCACAGTAGAAAGTATTAGAGCCGCCATTGACGAAGCTTCAAGGGCTTCGAACGTAGAAATAACCCACGTGCATGTAGGCATAGCGGGGCAGCACATCAAGAGCCATCAGCACCGCGGGTCCATTGTAAGACGCAACTACGAGCAAGAGATTGCCGAAGAAGATATAAGCCGATTGGTAGAAGATATGCACAAAGTGGCTATGGCACCGGGCGAAAAAATCATCCACATCATTCCACAGGAATACACGGTGGATGGCGACCACGGTATCAAAGACCCCATTGGCATGTCGGGCATCAGGCTCGAAGGCAATTTCCACATTATTACCGGTCAGGTTACCGCGGCTAAAAACATCCACCGCTGTGTAGAAAAAGCCGGTTTGCATGTGGTGGGCATTACATTAGAGCCCATTGCATCAGCTGCATCGGTACTTAGCGACGAAGAAAAAGAAGCCGGTGTAGCCTTGGTTGACATAGGTGGTGGCACCACCGATATTGCCATTTTTCAGGATGGAATTATCAGACACACAGCCGTTATTCCATTGGGAGGCAACATTATAACCGAAGATATAAAGCACGGCTGTACCGTAATGTCGAAACAAGCCGAAGCGCTGAAAGTGCAATTTGGCAATGCCCTGGCCGAAGACG
>WGNN01000141.1 GCA_016124515.1 bacterium | reverse complement strand
TTTTCAGTTTCCAGGGCAAAACCCACCAAAAACTGTCCTTCTTTTTTTAGTGAACCCAATGTTGCCAAAATATCCTTGGTTTTCACAAGTTCTATGGTCATTTCATCCTGCCCGCTTGTTTTCTTTATTTTCTGCTCAGCCACCACTTTTGGGGTAAAATCTGCCACCGCCGCCGATAAAACGGCAATTTGGTAATCTTGGTGTTGCATAACCGCATGGTACATTTCAGCAGCACTTTCTACGCGTATCAGCTGCAAATTGGGGTGTTGCAATTGAAGGTTTACAGGGCCCGACACCAAAACCACCTCAAAATCTTTAGCTAAAAATGCCTTTGCTATAGCATAGCCCATTTTGCCACTGCTTCGGTTGCCTATAAAACGCACCGGATCTATGGGCTCGTAAGTAGGACCGGCTGTTATCAAAACCTTGGTCATGAGCTCCTTTAGCTTACGAATTGTTGTATAAACGATACAATAGCATCGGGTTCAGCCAGCCTGCCATCGCCGTTGATGCCACTTGCCAATTCGCCTTTTTCGGGCCCAATAATATGCACGCCATCAGCCAGCAATTGTTTCACATTGCGTTGAACCGAAGCATGGTGCCACATATCGTGGTCCATGGCCGGTGCCACTATTTTGGGGCAAACCGCTGAGAGGTAAAGGGCATGCAAAAGTTCGTCGCAAAAGCCATTGGCCAGTTTGGCAATGGTGTTGGCGCTTGCCGGAGCTATCAGCATCACATCTGCCCAGTGAGCCAAATGCACGTGGTTGTTCCACTCACCGGTTTTAGGGTCGTAAAACTCGGTAAGCACGGCATTTTTTGAAACGGTGGATAAACTGAGTGGCGTAATGAACTGTGCGCCACCTTTGGTAAGTACTACTTGTACTTCCCAACCATTTTTCACTAAGAAACGGGTAATAACAGCCGATTTATACCCGCTGATACTACCCGTTACTCCAAGTAATATTTTCAAAACAGGAATTAAATTTCTTTGTCGCTGTTTTCATCTACCTTTCTAAAGTAGATTTTGCCGTCGAGATACTCTTCAATCGCTCTGATGGTAACTTTAGGTTTCTTCTCATAGGCGGTTGAAATTTCAATTTGCTCGCGGTTTTCAAAAGTTTCTTCCAAATTGTCGGTAGCGGGAGCAAATTCAGAAAGTTTGCTGTGCAACTCTTCCTTTTCTTCGGCAGCCAATTGCTTAGCCCTTTTGGTCAAAATCACAATTGATTCGTACAAGTTGTCTGTACCTTTTTCCAGGTCAATCAAATCTCGGGCTATGGCCTCGGTTACTTGATATTTTTCCATTTACTGTTTTTTATTAATAATGTTATTCAGTTCTGTTTGTGAAGCTTCAAAATACTCCTTGGCTTTTTTCAGGAATTTTGAATTGGGGTAGTTATTTCTAAAAGTCTTGAAATAATCGATGGTTTGTACAAAGCGCTCTTCTTTTTTGTTGCGCACACTTAGTTCGGCTAGTCTGTAGGCAGACTCTACTATTAAAAACTGTGCTTCTTCGTTGTAAACCGAACCGGGAAAATCGCGCGAAAAGTTGGACAAGGCCCACACGGCTGCTTTGAAATCCTGTATCTTATAATATAGTCGCGCGGTGGAGAAGGCTTTGAACTCAATTTTTTGTCGCAACATATCTATTTGGCGGTTGCACTCTTCTACACGTTCGCTTTCGGGAAAAGTAACTGTGAATTTTTCGAAGGCAGCAATGGCTTTTTCAGAAGATTGCTGATCCAGACTATGCTTGGGCGATGTGGTATATAAACAGGTGCAGTGCATAAACAAAGCATCTTCGGCACTTTTTGAGTAGGGGTAAGCTTCGTAGTATTGCTTAAAGTGGTACGATGCCAAAAAAAACTGATCTGTTTGGTATTCGCAATTGGCCAAATTGAGCAAAATCGTTTTCATCTGCTCCTGTCCCAGAAAGATTTTACGCAATTCTTCGTACAAGGGCAGGGCTCTTACAAACTGATTTTTTTCGTACAACATGTTGGCATACTCGTATTTCTTGTTGTAATCTTCGCTGTTGATCATCTTCTGATAATCAGAGCAGGATGTTAAAATCAAGAAAGACAGTACAATTACAATATATGGCTGAAATATTTTCATAAACCGCGCAAAATTAATACTTGTTTCCTTTACAAACATATTTGTGCATATCTAGGTTGTACGAACGTGCTTCTTTTGCTATTATTGGCACTTGTTTTAGCTTTGCACGATTAATTGATACAGGTATATGGACATTTTTGCCAAAATAACCGAGAACAAAGGCCCGCTGGGTCAGTATTCTCAATTTGCACACGGTTACTTCACTTTCCCCAAGTTAGAAGGTGAAATCGGTAACAAAATGCTTTTCAGGGGTAAGGAAAAATTGGTTTGGAGCTTGAACAACTATTTAGGTTTGGCCAACCATCCTGAGGTACGTAAAGTAGATGGAGAAGCCTCAGTAAAATTTGGTTTGGCAACCCCAATGGGTGCTCGAATGATGTCGGGTAACTCTATTTATCATGAACAGCTTGAAAAAGAACTCGCTGAATTTGTGCATAAAGAAGATGTTTTCCTTCTAAACTACGGATACCAGGGAGTTATCTCAATTATTGATGCCCTGGTTGACAGACATGACGTTATTGTTTATGATGCCGAATCGCACGCCTGTATAATAGATGGTGTGAGGCTGCATCAGGGCAAACGCTTTATGTTTGTACACAACAACATTGAAAACCTTGAAAAACAACTGAAACGCGCCGAAAGGTTGGTAGAGCAAAATGGCCGCGGTGGCATTTTGGTTATCACCGAAGGTGTGTTTGGTATGTCGGGAAACCAAGGCAAACTAAAAGAAATTGCTGCCCTTAAAGAGCGCTACTCTTTCAGACTCATGGTTGACGATGCACACGGTTTTGGCACCATGGGCGAAACCGGTGCTGGTACCGGCGAACACCAAGGTGTTCAAGACGACATTGACATTTATTTTTCAACATTTGCCAAGTCAATGGCAAGTATAGGTGCCTTTGTAGGCAGTACCGAACCGGTAATTGAATATTTGCGCTACAACATGCGCTCGCAAATTTTCGCCAAATCGCTACCTATGCCTTTGGTTATAGGCGATTTGAAACGTTTGGAGTTACTGCGTACACAGCCTGAGTTGAAAAACAACCTTTGGAAAATTGTTGATGAACTTCAAAATGGCCTCCGCTCACGAGGATATAATTTGGGAACTACCGCATCGTGCGTAACCCCTGTAATTTTGAGCGGAACCGAAATGGAAGCAGCAAACCTGATTATGGACTTGCGCGAGAACTACGATATTTTCTGCTCTATGGTGTTGTATCCTGTTGTACCTAAAGGAGTTATCATGCTTCGCTTGATTCCTACAGCAGCACATACATCTGAAGACGTGGAAAGAACATTGAACGCTTTTGACGCCATTTCAGTAAAATTGAACAACAAACAATACAGTACAGATAAGATTGTACTCGTTTAATTTTTTTTTGAAAAAGGCTTTTTTTTAAGAAAATGCTTAATATTACACGGCAAACAAAGAATTTGTAAACTTAAATACTTTAGACTATGAACAGATTTGCAGAAGTTCGTGATTTGATTATGTCTCTTGAAGGCGATTTTTCAAAATTCTACGACAAGAGCAACAAAGCAGCCGGAACCCGAGTACGTAAAGGCATGCAAGAGTTGAAAAACCTTGCACAAGAAATACGTATGGAAGTTCAGAACATGAAGAACGAAGATTAGTTTAACATGTTCTTGCAAAACTTAAAGGAGCGCTCATGGCGCTCCTTTTTGTTTTTATACATCTCACTTTCTCATGGGATTTGAATGGCTAAATGGGGAATACTATTTAATAGAAGCCATTTTGCCGGCAATTATCTTCTCCAACGCGGTTGAAGCCGCAATAAGAGGCAACCTCAATTGGTTTTTGCAAATGCCCATTTCGCTCAGCACATATTTGATTCCTGTTGGATTGCCTTCCAGGTAAATGCTTTGTGTAACATCAAGCAATTTGTAGTGTAGGTTCCTTGCTTTTTCAAACTCGCTGCGCATGGCTGCATCTACCATATTTGAAAAATCGTAGCCATAGGCTTGGGCAATAACTGATATGACACCTTTGGCTCCTGCTGCAATCATGGGCAGGGTAAGGGCATCGTCGCCCGAAACTACATAAAAGCCTTCCGGAGCCTCATTTATGATCTGCATGATCTGATTTAAATCTCCCGATGCTTCTTTTATGCACACAATATTGTGGAAATCGTTGGCTAGTTTCAGTGTGGTGGCAGCCGCAATGTTTGATGAGGTTCTGCCCGGCACGTTGTACAATATAATGTCGCGCTCGGTGCTCTTGGCTATGGCACTGAAATGGGCTATCATTCCGTTTTGGCTTGGCTTGTTGTAGTAAGGCGCCACAGAAAGTAAACCTTGGTGCGGATATTTTTCAAGCTCTTCAATCCATTTAATGGTTTCGGCGGTACTGTTTCCGCCAGCGCCAATAGCTACGGGTAGTTTTCCACCATTGGCTGCAAAAATGGTGTCGAGCACTGCAAATTTTTCTTCCTTGCTCAGCGTGGGAGTTTCGGCCGTGGTGCCAAGTGCCACAAGGTAGTTTATACCGTTGTCTATTTGGTGTTGCACCAGTTTTTCAAGGGCTTTGTGGTCCACCTCGCCGGTGGCAGTAAATGGAGTTATCAGGGCAACGCCGGTGCCCATGAATGCTTTGTTTCTCATAAGTAAAAAGTTTATTAGGCTGGAAATTGGTTCTTTATTTCTGCCAGAAATCCCCGCAGCTTCAATAGTTTTTCTTCAATCTCCAGTTCTTTTGAATTGGGATTCTTGTTGTTTTTCAAAATGCGTTTGGCGCCTTCAAGGGTGTGGCCTTGCATTTTTACCAGGTTGTATATCTTCTTGAGTTCTTCAATGTCGCTTTCGGTAAACACACGGTTTCCACGGCGGTTTTTCTTGGGCTTAATGCTGGGAAACTCACGCTCCCAAAACCGAATTAAAGAGGGGTTTACCCCAAGCATGTCTGCCACTTCACCAATTTTGTAGTAATACTTTTCTGTTTCCATTACTTCAGGCTAATTCGGTTATTTTCAAATAGAAGGTTGTGTCCGGGAAAATCGCTGTTGGTAAGTTCTGCCAACTTTTTAAATACGGTGGCACTTTCATCCACTTTTGCGCCACCTTCGCCGCTTTGTTTTATGCTCACCACTTCGGCCAAAAGAAATTTACCATCGGGGGCTACGTGTACTTTTACCAGCGGAGCAATGCCATTGACGCCCAATAAATTGAATCGTCCATAAGTAGCAAAGTTTCCCAGGCTGTAGGCAATAAAGCGGTCGTTATAAACTTCTACGGCGCGGGTTACGTGCGGGCCATGACCAAAAATGATATCGGCACCGGCATCAATCATTTTGTGTGCAAACTCATGCACATTTCCACGGTTTTCGCCGTAAAATGTTTCTGTGGCTTTAGTGATGTGTTCGTATTTGCTTCCTTCGGCACCGCCGTGAAAAGATACAATTACAATATCGGCGGTATCGGCAAGTTCCCTTACTATCTGCTGTGCAGCGGCTATATCGCGAATGTCGCAAGTACCGCTATTCGGTGCAAAAGCTGCAAAACCATAAATGAGTCCTTCGCGCTCAAACACCACTTTTGGGTATTGCAGCAAACCGGCAGCAAGTATGCCTTGTGCATCGAGTGTGGCTTTGGTTGAAGTTCGACCGGTATTTCCAAAATCGCCCACGTGGTTGTTGGCAATGCTCATCACATCAAAACCGGCTTCTTTTAAATGCACGGCATAGCTTGTGGGCATTCTAAAGGCGTAACATTTATCAGGGTCAGAACATTTTTTCACATCGCCGCCTTCATCAAGAAAAGTACCTTCAAGGTTGCCAAAAGTTACCTGTGCCGAGCTGAGAATCTTTTTCATATCTGCATCAATCACATCGGCAGCTTGGTTGGGAGGCAGGTAGCTGTTCGATGGATAATTGGTTCCCAACATGATGTCGCCCACGCCAATTACCACCACTTCTTTGGGTTTTTCCTGGAATGAAAGCGATAAAACAGCCAGCGAAATGGCTAAAAACACGATGGAGTTTCGCAGCATAAAAAATTAGTCGAACGACTGGTTACTTTGTTTAGACAAGTTGAGTATGGTTTCGTATTCTTCGGCGCCCAAATCGTTGTTGAAATAGTGGATAGGGTTCACCTTTACTTTGTTCTTAATGACCTCGTAGTGCAAGTGCGGCGCTGACGAGAGACCCGTGCTGCCTACATAACCAATAAGTTCGCCGCGTTTTACTTTTTGGCCGGCGCGAACTGCTATTTTACTCATGTGGCCATAAAGTGTTTCGTAGCCAAAACCGTGGTCAAGTACCACGTGGTTGCCATATCCGCGGGCATATTTTGCTTTTTCAACCACGCCATCGGCTGTTGCATATATTTCGGTACCTGAGGGCGCTGAAAAGTCGGTGCCTGAGTGGAATTTTCTGATTTTGAGAATAGGGTGGTAGCGGTAGCCAAAACCTGATGACAAGCGTTTGAGGTCTTTGTTGTTTACCGGTTGAATGGCCGGTATGCGTGCCATACGCTCTTCTTTGGTGGTGGCCAATTTGGCTAAGTCGTCGTATGATTTGCTCAGGTTGGCCAATTTGGTTCTGGCATCGCGCAAACGGGTATTTATTTTTACCAAAAGGTCCTTTTGCGGAAGTCCTTCAAACTGCGCATAGTGGTTTACACCGCCAATACCCCCTTCCCAAAAGCTTTCGGGATTGGGCTCGGCTTGCAGTATCACGCGGTACAGGTTTTGGTCGCGGTCGCGCAGTTGATGCAGCACTATTTCCTGCTCACTCAATTTGGTCATAGCTGTTTTAAACTGTGACTCAAGTACTTCAACTTGTTTGGTTAAAGCTTGTTCTTGCGGAGTAGGAAAGAAATAGGAGTAAACCGTGATGTTGATAAGTGAAAAAACAAGGGCAATTGCTACAAACCCCAGGGTCTTGAAAACGCGGTACCAGGTAGGTACTTTGTATTTCTCAAACGTAAGGGTTTCGGGATTGTACTTAAATGTGTTACGTGCCATATATTGAACCAAAAATAACTTAATTATTTCACCTAAACTTCAAATAGTCAACTTGCTAAAAGTTTTGGTTTAATAACATTTTGCAAATGTGCTCTTTATAGTTGTTTTATTCAAGAGGCAAGAGGTTAATTTGCCCCAAAATAATTAGAATTAATGAAGCCTTTTGAATCAGCTGAACCACAGGATTGGAAAAAACACTGCGAATTGAAAAACGGGAAGATAATTGACGTACGCACAGCTGATGAGTTTTCAGACTCATATATACAAGGAGCTGAGAATATTGACATTATGCACCCTGACTTTGTGGAAAACGTGAAAAACCTTGATAAAAACCAAGCCTACTTTGTGTATTGCCGCTCAGGCGCACGCTCGGCCAATGCCATGTCGGTAATGCAAGAACTTGGTTTTAAAGAAGTGTATAATTTAAACGGGGGAATTATGCAATGGGAATTCAGCGGAAATGAAGTGGAATACGGTGATGACTTCTAGCGATGGAATAGCACGGTAAGTATTTTTAAATCAATGCGTTATGGGTTTTGCTTGAATTAAAATTCAGTTTTAAACCTTGCTTATTTTCTCCAAAAAGGCAGTGGAAGTTCGGTGGAGCATTTCAAATACTTCTACAAAATTGCGCATAGTGCCATAGTAAGGGTCGGGCACTTCTTGTTTCATTGACTGTACCGGATCAAAGTTTCTGAACAACTGTATTTTGTCGCGCTCGCTTTCATTTTGGGCAAGCAAACTTAAATCTGACTGATTTTCCAAGTCCATTGCCAAAATTTGGTCGTAATAACCCAAATCGGTAGCCTTAACTTTTCGCGCCTTGCTAAAGTGATAAATGCCATTATCCACCAACACTCTTATGGTCCGCTCATCTGGATTTTCGCCCACGTGATAGCCGGCAGTTCCGGCTGAGTCAATTTCAAACTGTGCCTGCAGCCCCTTGCTTGTCACCAATTCCCTGAAAATACTCTCTGCCATTGGGGAACGACAGATGTTCCCCAGGCAGACGAATAGTATTTTGTGTGGCTTACTTGAATTGTTCACTTACCACCAATTCTTTGGTTCCGTGGGTGTAAGAGTAGAATCCTTCACCTGATTTAACACCCAATTTGCCGGCAGCAACCATATTGACCAACAAGGGGCAAGGGCGGTATTTTGAGTCGCCAAATCCATCGTGCAATACGCGCAAAATTGAAAGGCAAACATCCAAACCAATAAAATCAGCGAGTTGTAAAGGCCCCATAGGATGCGCCATGCCCAATTTCATTACGGTATCAATTTCCGCAACTCCGGCAACGCCTTCAAACAAGGTGAAAATACCTTCGTTTATCATGGGCATCAAAATGCGGTTGGCCACAAAACCCGGGTAATCGTTTGATGGAACCGGCACTTTGCCAATGGCTTTACTGAGCTCTACAATGGTAGCCGTGGTGGCCGCTGATGTGCTGTAGCCGTTGATGATTTCTATAAGCTTCATTACAGGCACGGGGTTCATAAAGTGCATGCCTATCACCTTGTCGGCGCGTTTGGTTACCGCGCTTATCTTGGTGATTGAAATAGAAGAAGTGTTGCTTGCCAATATGCAATGCTCGGGTGCATGGCTGTCAATCAACTTGAATATATCGAGCTTAATTGCTTCATTTTCAGTGGCCGCTTCTACCACCAAGTCGCGATCAGCTACCGCTTCGGCAGTTTGGGTAAAGGTGCTGATGTTTGACAAGGTTTTGTTCTTGTCATCCTCGCTAATCAGGTTCTTGGCAATTTGTCTGTCAAGGTTTTTTGCAATGGTGGCAAGGGCTTTTTCAAGGTTTTTTTCATGTAGGTCAATGAGGTTTACCTGGTATCCGTTTTGGGCAAATACGTGGGCAATACCGTTACCCATTGTACCTGAGCCTATAACTGCTATTTTTTGCATTTTTACGTGATTATTTTCTGGCAAATGTAACCCAATCGACACGTGCAGTCAACAGCCTAGTGCAATGTTATTTGTCAGGCGATTTGAGTACCGCCGGTCCAAGAATTTGGCCATAAAGTGGTCCTTTCATCAACAAGGGGAAAATCTTCAGTTCCTCGGTGGAAATTTCATCAGCAATTGGTTCGCTAAAAGTACCGGTAACGAAAACATGGCTTTGCGCCGGAATTACAGAAATATCTTGCATAATGTCAAGCCGCACTGATTTGTAAAAGCCTCCTGAAACCACCAAAATATAGAAGCGTTGCGGTATTTGCGGATGGTTCATATTGATGGGATAGTTGTAGGGATTGTGTACTTCCATGCCCACGGTGCCGCTCATAGTATCCTTTCCTAAATGCAGACCATAAACCTGCAAAAAACCTTCAACACGCTGCATGGGCAGGTATTTTCTTATAAAACCTCCATAAGCACCCTGCACTGTGTCGGTTACAAATGCGCCCACTTTGTAGTTGTTCAGGTAGTAAATTTTTTGTTGGTACAAGGTGGTATCGTGCTTCCACAGGTCAAATTGGTTTTTGCGCAAAAAACGGTTGTTGTCGCTCCATGAAACTATGCCGGTGTAGAATTCATATTTCGATGCTTTTTGAAACGAGTTCATAAAAACCACCGGATAGCCTTGGCTAATGTTTTCTATTTCATGTGCCCAGTTTTGGTCTTTCTTAAAACTTTCCATTTCCGTGTCGCCCCAACCGGCCAACCATACGCGTATGCCAATAATGGCCGCCAACTGCAAAACCAGTGCGGCTTTAATTCCTTTTTTATTGGCTAAATTGCTGTTGAAGAACAGAATAAATGCTGGAATAGTGGCAAAAGCCAACCAATGGATTTCCACTTTTCCTTTGAGCAACATCAAGGCAAAAAAGCCGACAAAGCCCCAGAATATGAGGTGGAGCAGTCGGTTGAAGTTGGGAGAGGAGTCTTCATTTTTTTTGCCGGTAAACCAAAAAAAGAACACACTGGGTACGGCGAATAGCCCAAGCAGGTATTCGAAAACATAGCTCCATTTAAACCCGCGGTGGCGGCTTATGAAATGGTATTTGAGCGATGGCCAATGGTTTTGAAACTGCCAGGCTATGTGAGGCATAACCAACAAAAGAGCCAACAAACCGGCCAATACAAACTGCATGAGTTGCTTGCGGCTGCGAATTGCAAATACACTAAAAAACACGATAAGTGCACCGTGGTATTTGCTATAAGCCAGCAACGCCATGCACAGTCCCAAAAAAATCCATGTATAAGGTTTGTTGTTGAGAAAACGCCTGAACAACCACAGGTAGCAAGCACCAAACAGTAGCAGGGGCACATCGGGCGTGGTAATGAAACCATATAGGTTGAAAACAGGCAAGGATAGAAAACCAATTGCCAGCCAAGGTGTTGCGGTCTTTTTGTTTACCAAATCATTGATGAGTAGCCAGAGGAGCGTGATAAAAACCACGGCAAAAAAGCGCACTCCCAGCACTCCCTGAAAAACAGAACTACTCGCTTTGATGAGCAGGGCCACCATGGGTGGGTGGTCAAAATAACCCCAGTCAAGGTGTTTAGAAAACAGCCAATAATAGGCTTCATCATCGTGCAGGTTGGTGCCTAAGGCCTGCAACAAATTGACTGCGAAGATGATGATTGCCCAGAAATACCTGGAGTTTATGTAGCGCATGTACTGCCTTGCTCAGATTTAAAGTAAATATGCAATCCTTATGTTGATGGCAGACAGGGGCGCCATGCTTTTGTTGAAATTTACAAGTCCGTTAACATCTGCACGGGCGCTGAGCTTTTGGTGGCTGTAGCCAAAACCCAAGCCCAAACCTTGTGCGCCAAATGCTCCGTTGGCAATATTCGCGGCCACCAACAGGTTTTTGGGCAAACGGTGGCTGTAGCTCAGGGTATAAATTAGGTTTTGTGTAAATCGGTTTACATACAGCAAGTTTCCTTGCAAAAGACCGTTTTCGCCCACATGCGAAAATAGCTTGCAATGCAAACTGAGCGGGGTGTGAAAGGTGTATTGTTGGCTCACTTCAGTGGGATAAAGCTTGTCTTGGAATTGCTTGATTTGCTTGTTGAGCGTGTCGTTATTTCCAAAATTGGCTATGTTTTCATAGGGAACATTAATGGCATCAAAACGTTGGTTGCCGCTATTTTGTGCCGATTTGAAATGGCTGTTGTTGAACCTGATGAAACCCAATCGGGAAAAGCCGAGCTCAAATCCGCCTTTGTTTTTCAGGTACATTAAAAAACGTGCGCCGCCTTGCATACCTTTTCCATCAAGTGGGGTTCCTTTTTGTTGTATGGCATAGCCATAGTTGTAACTCAGGTCTATGTATTCTGCATTATCTTCGGTGTACAAACTTGTATTGTACAGGTTCAGCCGGTTGAAATTGCTGCTTTGAAGAAGTTGAATATTTGCTTCAACAAAATAGATTATTTTGCTGGTATTGAATGATTTGGAAATACCAACGTTCAATCCTGATTGGTTAAAGTACAGCAGTTTAGAGTTGTAAATATCAAGGGTTTGTCCTTTGTAGGGCGTGTTGCCGTAGCTGGCAAGTTGCAGCAAGGTTGAGTCGAACTGTGCATATAGGTAGTTGCTGTAGCACAAACCCGCTTTTAGGGTAAATTTAGAGAGCTTGTAGCTGCCACCTATTTGAAAATCATCAAAATACCAAGCGCGGTTTTTGTTGTTGCGGTTGGCAAGCAAATCAGTCACTACTGCGTTGCTTATGGTTTTTGCAGAGGCGAGCTTTACAAATTTGCCGGCGTTGAAAAAATCGGAGTTATAGTTGGCATTGCCTGCAAAATACACCGAACTAGCGGTAGAAAATTGCATTTGCTGCGCCACGAAAGTATTTGATGCTGAATCGGTTTGCGCCAATGTGCTTGACAAACTACCGAATACAAAAGCCGCGCTAATTAAAATTCTGGATATACTCAAGGTCTGCCGTTAGTTTAATGTCAATTGAATAGGAATCGTAAATGGTGAAGGTGTGTGGCACATTGGAAGTGAAATGCGTGATGATAACCGCTTTTTTAATTTCGGCCACTCGGTCAAGGTGCGCTTTATCGATATAGGTAGTAAACACCGTTTTTGATGGCTCAGTCACTTTTTTGCCAAAGTCGGGAACCACACCCGGACCCGCAATGGTGTTGTCGCCAAAAAGTGTGTCAAACACATTGTTGTTTTCGTCAAGCAAAATAAAATCGACATCGGCGGCAAAGGGATAGCCGTTGTAAACCACAAAATTCAAATGGGCTCCGGAAACGTTTTCCTGCCCGGCAAGTCCGCCAAAACCCACCGTAAAAGTGTCGCGCATCACAATATCCTTGGGCGCTACATCCATTGGCAGTTCCAATACCACCGAGGCATCTATTTCACTTTCGGTGTATATAAAATCGTTGTAGTTGCTGTTGTTGCCATTGGGATTGATATTGAGTTGCAAGCCGTACAAAATGGAAACAGGCAGGTTTTCAATAAAGGCAGTTACGTTGGAGTTGTCTTTTGTAAACGCGTAGCTATGGGTGTAGGGCGTGCTTTTGTCTGCTGCTCGGTCCACGTGCAAGGCATTGTTCAGCAAGTTGGCATTCAGGTTTACCTTGTTGCCGCTGTTTGATTTTGAAGTGATGTTGTCAAACACTACTTCCGCCTCTATTCCCGCGCTGTTGTGCACATCAAGGGTCATGTTTACATTATTGAAATTGAGAATACCATTTAGCTTCCTAAACACGCTGATGTCTTCTTTTGAAGGGCCAAAAACAAAAGTATCCTGCCCCAGATAGCCACGTGCATAAGAGGGCACAATGTCTATTAAACCAATGTGCAGGGTTATGCTGTCGCTTTTTGAAATTTCCTTCAACACACCGCTTGAATCTATCCTGGCTATGAGGCGGTTGTGGAAACTGTTTACTTCTTTCCAGCCTTCGCCGCGCTTGCCACGCAATATAACATCGTAACCCGCCAGCGAAATTTCTTTGCTCGCCGAATAGGGATTGCCATTGGAGGCCGGTGGAACAATAAAATTCTGAACCACAGTGTCGCCATTGTCAATAAGTGCGGGAACTTCAAAAGTCACATAAATGGTTTCGTCCACATTGCTTTCTACCTGCATAAACAGCGTGCCGGAGGCTATGGACAAATCGGTAATTTCAGGTCCGCCAAAATCGTAGTTCCACGAAATATCCATGTCGATAAGGTTCTGAGCCGGAAAAATAGCTTTGGCTGTTTCGGCTTTCAGGTTTTTTACGCTCACTTCAAATTTTATGGCGTCTTTGGGGTTTATAAGTACCGGAGTGGTGGTAGCGGTGGTTTGTACTTTCACCAATTCGCCCACCATCAAACCTTCGGCATATACGCCGGCCATATCGGCTGAGTCTATTTGGGTTTCGCCGGGTTGAATGTTGAAAAACTCCATTTCGGCCACTAGACTCGCATCGCTCTTATTGGTGAGTTTAAAACTCATGTAAGAAATTTCTACGGGAAAACCATTTTGCACTTTCAGGTACATCTTGCCCGATTCCAGTTGCGCTGACTCAAAAAAGGTATTGGCATCTACATCCACTTTTGTGGTGTTGTCAAGGTCCAAAGCGGGAATATTGATTTTTTGCCCATCGAGCAAAACCGAAGCAGGATAGGCGTCGGCCAAGGTAACCTTGGTGCTAAGGGCGGTATTTGACAACCTGATGGTTTCGAGAGAAGCTTTGTGGTAGTCTTCGCGGTTGGGAATTTTCAGGTAGTCGATAGGATGACTGTTGTAGATAGCGAGGTCGTAAATGAGATTTACCTTGCCATTGGGGTCCACCTGATAATTGTTGGCAGCCACAAAATTTTTGAGCGAAAGTGAAGTACTCGCTATAGGAATACTCACATTGAGCTTTTGGTTTTGCCACTGTACTTCTTTTCGGCAAGCCACTAAGGCACAAAAACTAAGCAGCAACAGCAGCAGGCGACTTTTAAAAGAATTTTTCACGCGTCAAAGATGGTTATTTAATATGGGTCAACGTCAATTATGTAGTCAACCGATTTGGCTTTTGGGTTGCTTTTCAGCTTGTCTATTGTGGTCAACAGGGCTTTTTTAGCCTGTGAAATGCTTTTTGGGTTGTTATCGCATTTTAGCATAAGCACTTTGTGGTATCGGTTTTTGAGCCTTGGTGAAGATCCGAATTCCGGTCCGAAAATTTGGTCGGGCCGCAATAGTTGCAGCAACTCATGCCGCAAAAGGTCTGATACCAAATTGACCTTTTCAACCTTGCTGTGGCGCACGGTTACTTTTATGATGCGGTAATAAGGCGGATACTTAAAGGTTTGCCGCTGTTGGAGTTCGGTTTGGTAAAACTCCTTTTGGTTGTGGGTAAGCAGCATTTGGTACATGTAGTGGTCGGGTTGGTAGGTTTGTATGCAAACTTCGCCGCGCTCACCTTTTCTTCCCGAGCGCCCCGCCACTTGCACCAGCATTTGAAACGTGCGTTCGCTTGCCCTGAAATCGGGGTAGTGCAAACCGCCATCGCCCGAGATAACACCCACGAGCTTTACCCGCTCAAAATCAAGGCCTTTGGTTACCATTTGCGTGCCCACCAAAATATCAACTGTTCCGTTTTCTACCGCATTTATTATTTCTTCCAAACTGTTTTTGCGCCTTGTGGTATCAAGGTCCATGCGCTGCAAAATGCGGTTGGGAAACATAATGGTGAGTTCATCTTCCAGCCTTTCGGTGCCGGTGCCTTTCATGCTCAGGTTGTTGTCGCCACAATTTTCGCATTTTGTAGGCATTTTGTTTGAAAAACCGCAATAATGGCAACTGATGGTTTGGTTGTATTTGTGGTAGGTGAGTATGATGTCGCAGTTTTTGCAAAAGGGCACCCAACCGCAGGTGCTGCATTCAATAACCGGTGCATAGCCCCGCCGGTTTTGAAACAAAATAACCTGATGCTTGTGGTTGAGGTGTTTTTCAATTTCTATTTTCAGCTGTCGCGAAATATTACCTACGATGCTTTTTGTTTTCTGTTCCTCGCGCAGGTCTATAAGTTTTATCTGCGGAATTTGCACATTGCCAAAGCGCCTGCCCAGGTAAACATAATGGTATTTGTCGCTTTGCGCATTTTGAAAACTCTCGAGCGACGGCGTGGCTGAACCCAACACAATAGGTATTTGCAGCGACTTGGCCAGGAAAATAGCGGCATCGCGACCGTTGTAACGTGGTGCAGGATTTTGTTGTTTAAAAGAGGCTTCGTGCTCTTCGTCAACTATAATCATGCGCAGGTTGGCAAAGGGCAGAAATAAGGCCGAGCGCGCGCCGACCACCAATTTGTATTGTCCGCTTTTGATGCCCATCCACAATTCATAGCGCTCGTTGTTGCTGAGCCGCGAATGATACACCGCAATGGAGCCGTTGAAAAAACTTGACAAACGGCTGAGCAATTGCGTGGTAAGTGCAATTTCGGGCACCAAATACAAGGCTTGCTTGTCGTGGTCGGCTATGTAGTCTTCAAGCAGGCGCAGGTACACCAAGGTTTTGCCGCTGCCCGTAATACCGTGAAAAAGTACGGGCTTTTGCAAGTGGATACCGGCCTTTATTTCATCCAGCGCTTTTTCTTGGTACTCATTCAAATCAAAATCCACGGTTTCGTTTTCGGCCAGTTGCCAGCGGTCTATGGCTATGTCTTCTTCTACTAAAATATCTTTTTTTATAAGCGACTGCACCGATGATTTACTTACCTCTTTTTGTTGCAGCAAATCAAGCTTTTTCAGTGCTTCGTTGTTTTTGCTTAGCATAATGAAGCGGGTGAGGGCCTCACTTTGTTTTTGGGTGGTTTTACTGCCCTCGAGCACTTCAAAAACCGCTGCGAGAGTGGTTTCATCGCGGTATTCAGGATTCAGCTTCAGGTATTTGACGGTCTTGGCCTTGTACTGCGATTTGAGGTCTTCAATAGCCATAATGAGTCCTTTGAAATGCAAATCCCTGACGAGCGGCATGGCATTGACCAACTTGAGCAACTCCTGCAAATCGCTCAGGCTCAATTCGTGTTCGTGCTCCAGGGCTTCTATGGCAAGTTTTTCGTTGGCTGTGAGTTGCGTGGTAGGCACTATCTTTTTGTACTCAGGGTGTAGCACCACTTTGGTTTCGCTTTTCAGCTTCATGTAGTTGGGCAGTGCGGCCTCCAATACCTCGCCAATGGTGCATAAATAATAAGCCGAAATCCATTTCCAAAAGTTGAGCTGATAGGCTTGTATGATGGGATTTTCGTCTAAAATCTCGAGCAGGGCTTTGGTTTTGTAGCCTTTGGGCGCTTGGTGGTGCAGGTGGTCTATAACACCGGTGTATATGTGGCGGCGACCAAATTGCACAGTAACTCTTTTGCCCGCAACGGCAAGGTTGTGCATGCTGTGCGGCACGCGGTAGGTAAAAGTACCGTCAACCGCAAGTGGCAGAATTACTTCGGCAAACAAGCCATTGTCTTCGGGTTCGCTATGTTGCGATACAAGTTGTAGTTGCACGAGCGCAAGTTAATAGCCCGCAGCACATTTTTGCCTTTTGCACCGGGCACAAGTCATTAATAATGTGTGCTAATTGACCGCCTGAAACTACCTGCTGCCGCAATAAAAACCATTTTTTGGGGGTAGCTTGCCGCCCATGAAAATTTTGCCACACCTGAGTGAAAGCCAAAGTGTCGGTTTGTCTTTTTGTGTATGTTTGTTCGGTGATGGAAAGGTTGCAGCTCTATTTAGGTTACTGCTTATTTAAAGTATTGCTTACTATGATATTCGAAGAGGGTAGCGGTCAGGCTAAAAAACCAGACAGGATACAAATAGTCAGCATATCAGCAACAAACAATTAAATATAAGAGAAACAATATGGAAACAAAAGACTTCTTAGTAAATGTTGGACCTCAGGGAACATTCAAACCATCGGGTTCATACCACTCAATTCCAGCAGACATTGATGCTATGTTTCAAAAGTTTGAGACAGAAAACATCAAGAGGATTACTTTCTATTTTCATGGAGGACTTGTAAACGAAAAGACAGGTATGGAAACTGCTATTAAAATGGAGAAACATTTTAGCAGTATTAATCAAAGATCAATTTGTCTTGTGTGGGAAACAGGATTAATGGAAACAGTTTCTGCCAACATCGGAAAAATTTCCGAGACAAAGCTCTTTGGCAAACTGATTAAAATTTTAACAAAGAAACTTGCCTCTAAGTTAGGTTTTGATATCGCGGAAGGTCGAGGAGCTGGAGTTACGCTCACAAATGCTCAGATAGACTCAGAATTAAGTAAGAAGATTCCATTTGAGAACTATACGCAAACAAACCTTGAATCAAAAGGACGAGGAGCAGATGCAACAGCTAACCTCCCAGCAAAGCCAGAAGATTTAGAAGGAGAATTTAAGTTTGAAATTGAAGCTGACCTTGAACTTATTTCAATTCTTGGCGAGACAGAAATTACTGTTCAAAATCCAAAAGGTGGGCAATCAAGAGGAATTATTAATACAGCATTACTAATTAAGAGTGTTGCAAAAATTGCTTTTAGAGTGATTAAAAGATTTGTAATAAAACGCGATCACGATTTTTACCCGACTATCATTGAAGAACTTTTAAGAGAACTTTATATTGCTGAATTGGGAGCATGGGTTTGGAATAACATGAAAGTGAAATCAAACGACATGTGGAAAGACAACACAGGAATTTCAGATATTAATCAATTCGCAGGCAGGTATCTTTTTGATAAATTAGTCACCTATCACAAAAAGTATCCTGAGATTCAGGTAAATTTGGTTGGACACAGTGCAGGTTCAATAGCAATTTGTAATCTTCTAAAGATGAGCGCTGCAACCTACCCTGAACTCATTTATAATAATATTATTTTCATGGCACCAGCTTGCAGGGTTGATTTATTCAGAGAAGAAATTGTTTTGCATCAAAACCGTTTTAAAACTTTCAGAATATTTACTATGACTGAAGTTAATGAGAAGAGAGACGTTCTGGTTCCTTACCTATATACGCACTCTTTGTTGTATTTGATTTCAGGTATTTTGGAGAATAAAGGAAATGATTTTGACGCATATATTTTAGGACTTGAGAGACATATTAGAGCCATAACACCTTACGATTCAGTAAATGAAATTACAGCAGTACATAATTTTATTTATGAAGCAGATCAAAACAGAGTTGCGTTTTCGCAAACCGATGGAACTGCACCAGAAGGTTTGAGAACTCAATCATTATCTCATGGAGGTTTTGATGATGACGATGAAACAATAGGCAGTATAAAATTCATGCTAACTTAAATGGAAAAAGATTTCGCAATTATTATTGGCATTAACGATTACACCCCAACAACGCAAAAGGGTTTAAAAACTTTGCAAGGTGCAGTTAACGATGCAAACAAATTGGAAACATGGTTAGCCAGTGCTACAGGTGGCAATGTGCCTGGTGCTAACATCAAAAAAATCATTTCTTCTCCTAATCCTTTAAAGCCATTGCAAGATGAAATTGATGATGCGTTTCTTGAAATTGAAACAGCAATTCAAGCTAAAGGAGGCAGTGCAAGACGATTGTATTTTTATTTTGCAGGGCATGGTTTAGGAACACTGGACAACACCACAAATACAGCTCTATGCCTTGCAAACTGGTCTGAGTACCGAAGACAATCCGCTTTATCTTCTGAGGATTATAAGGACAGCATCAAACAATACGGTTACTTTGAAGAGATATTTTTTGTAGCTGATTGTTGTCGCAATACAAAAATTAATATCAAACCTAAAGCGCCAACTTTTTCAATTCCAGTTCCAGCACAAGCAGCGGGACAAACAAAAATGTTTGTTGCTTACGCAACTCAATACCAAGACCAATCCTACGAAGTTGAATCTGTTGAATCGGAAATGAGAGGGGCATTCACAACCGTTTTAATTGAAGGTTTGAATGGTGGAGCAGCCAACAATGGAAATGTAGGTGCAGATGACCTTCGTGATTTTCTTATTAAAGAAACTCCAGAATTAGCAAAGAAACAGGGCTATAAGCAAATCCCCGACATTTCACACACTTATTCAAATAACACTGCTTTGGTTTCAGCTCAGGTGGTTCAGTCAGTTGTGAATTTCACTTTCGGAGCAGCGAGAAATAATCTAGTTGAAATTATTGACGGGGAACTAAATGTTGTTGAAACATATGATCCAAGTCAAAAGAAAAACTACTCAAGACCACTTCCTAAAGGATTATATCTTCTTAGAGATACAGTTACAGATGAGAATAAATCATTTCAAGTTTCACCTTCTCAAAATAATTTCAATGTCAACTTCTAAATCATCAATTCGTTTTCAACTGCGAATAAGAGTCGCTGACGAGTTTAAATATCTTGTAAAGATTGTAGTTTTCGATTCTGGTAATAGAATTGTTTCACCAATTGAAAAATCAAGATACCAATACCAGTTTCAACTCAAAAAAGGACTTTACACGGTTAGAGTTGAAATGAATGCTGAAATAAATGACAAGGTAATAACAGTAGATGCAGATAAAGAGTATTTAGTGTCGAGTGAATATTCCAGTTCATCACAATCAAATATTATTGAGCCACCCCAACAATTTTCTTCTGCATTATTGAGCGGTGGGAATATTAAGACATACGGCTCATCTCATGAATATTACACTTACCCAGCTATAGACCTGAGCAAAAGAGACACTTTTACTTACAATTCTAACAACACAAGTCCGTCAAATTCTTCGTTGTTTATTTTCATGCGATTTCCTTCCATTGATAAGTATAACTCCTTGAGGAGTAAGTGGGCTAAATCTTTCTATCAGGACTTCGAAATAGTAGATGAATTTGGCGAACAGATACTTCAATTTGATTCACGAAGCGGACTTGAAGTGAATGAAAATGATGGTTGGTTAGCTTTTAATGCAATGCTGCCTAATGGTATTTACTATTTGATTTATCATGGAAATGAGCCAAGGCAAATTCCCATTTATGTTTTTAAAAATTGGCACACTCAATTTTTTATGACATTAGGAGAGGTTCCTCTTTTTGGAACGACACGAATTTTTATTTCAGCATATAGAGAGTTCAATCCCAAAGCAGAGACAAATAAATACATTGATATTTTGTTGGACAAACTTCAAAATGGAGATTACTCTGTTGATGAAGAACTTATAGAAATTGCTGCATATGGCAAGTATGAATCGCCAATGCTTGGTTTGATTTGCTCCTACGCTTATTTTAAAAGTCCACAGACAAGAAACGATAACCTGTTTAATATCATTACTCAAAACATGCAGCGTGTTATCCTAAAGGATAATGATGAATCGCCTGACCTTAGAGCACTTAATATTCTTGCAGCAGAACATTTTTCAAACACAAACTTTGAAAAAACAGCAGTAAAAGGAACACCAATGTTAAGAATAGGATTTGAAGCAATTAAAAACGCATCAGTAAAAAACAGAAGATTGATTTCAAAAAACAGCATCAATGATTTTATTTCCGAAACGCTATATTACGATAGTCCATTCAACACTTTTAAACCAATTCCAGTATACAAAAAACCGAAAGATGAACCAGAATTAGAAAAGGGATTTAAAGAAATTGGTCCGAAAGTTGACAAATTTGAAATAGGTATTCAGAATCTTTTAAAACCCAATGTTATCAATTTTATTAAGAGTTCTTATGTAGATTCTGAATCTGAAAAAAATTGGGTTCGGACCACAATCTCAGATATGTTAAACCAAAATGACAACATCAGTATAAATGATATTTCCAGTCAACTTAGTTTATCCGGAAACACAATATCACGAATATTTGATGAATGGAAAAAAGAGAGTAAAGGCAAAAAATGATGGAAAAGTCCCAAATCGCTAACAATCAAGCTCTAAGATAGTGCAGTAGGCTGCGGCTCATCTGCCACGCCTGTAGTAGCGTTGGAGCTCTGCCTTTCGGCGCACTGACTGTTATAAAATGTGCTTTTACGGTAAGTTATTTTAGCCCAAGCGATTGTAATTGCCTTACATGTTCAATTCTGTTTTAGAGCGCATTACTTATAAATGGAGCCATAGCTTTCCCATCCATCACCAGAGTTCAAAAAGGGATCAACCTATAGCGAACACTATTTGCCATCATTAGCCATCCACAATAAACGCTATATTCCTGTTTTAAAAAAAGCTTTTGCCTTTGCAAAAAAATGCCCTGTATGAAGTGTAATGCGCGCAAATTAGTAAAGTTGACAGGAGGACTCTTTGTTCTCATAATGGTGCTTTACGCTTGCGGTACAAAAAGCACAAAAAGTGGCCAAACAAGCGAAAAAAAGGTACCTTTAACTTGTATAGGTTCCGATGCTTCAAGTGAAAAACAAAAGCAGTTGGAGCAGGGAATTCGAAAGCAAATAAAATTTGCCGGCGAAGAAGAAAAGCTGGCTTCCATAGCCGAAAAATTGGTTTCCTATCAAATCCCGGCACTTTCGTTGGCTCTCATAAACAAGGGCCAACTTGAATGGACAGCGGTATATACAAACCCCAATTTCGCCAATGAAAAGGATTTGAACTGCACGAGTATTTTTCAGGCGGCATCACTTTCAAAGCCGGTCACTTTTATGGCTGCCTGGCGCATGCAAGCTGTCGGTGTTATAGATTTTGATGAGAATATCCAGCATTATCTCCACCATTATATTTTACCCGAAGGGCGACAAACCGATGAGCACCCCGTTACTTTCCGCAACATTTTTTCTCATACTTCCGGTATAAGTTCGGGAGGCTACGAAGGCTACGACCAATCGTTTGAAATGCCAACGGATGAAGCGATACTATCAGGCGCTGAAGGTGTACACACGCCGGCTATTGAAGTTGTTTCCACGCCCGACGAAGTGCTTGCTTATTCCGGTGGTGCCTATACCTTGGCCGAGTTGGCGCTTCAAGACCATTTGGGCGAATCATTTGCCACACTCATGAAAACATGGATTCTAAACCCGCTGCACATGAACCATTCCGAATTTACGCAGCCGTTGCAACCAACAGACTCACAATCGGTTGCCAATGCCTACACACAAAACGGCCAAATGGTATCGGGCGGCTGGCACAACTACCCGCAACAAGCAGCGGCAGGGCTTTGGACCACTGCCCACGATTTGGCTAAGTTTATGATAGAAATATATAATGCATACCACGGAAAAAGTACCGTTTTTACCCGGCAAGATATGGAAACCATACTCAGCCACGAGCGCGAAGGGTTGGTATTTGGTTTTATAATAAACCATGACGGGGATGAAATAACATTGACCCACTATGGCGGCAATACCGGATACCGAAGTGGCATGACCATAAACCTTGAATCGGGCAAAGGATTGGTGTATTTAACCAATTCTGATAATGGTGTATCCCTTGGAAATGAACTGCTTATGTCGGCAGCGCAAGTGTATGGTTGGCCGCATTTCAGACAAGAAGTGGTGCAGCGTAAAACCGTAGGCTCAGCAGTTTTAAAAGAATTGGCCGGCAATTATTTGTGGAATGAGCAAATAGCACTTTCTATAACAAATGACGAAAATGCAGAGCAGTTGACTTTACATTTCCCAAATGGTGATGCGTACGAAATGGTGGCGATTGAAGGGGATGAGCTCCAATTTATCAATGAAAACACAGGTGTGAGAATATCATTTTCTGCCGCTGATAGTTTCAAGAACTTTACACTTTACGGCCAATCCGCCGTCAGGTTATAAAGTTTTGGGGTTTTCTTATGGTTCCATTCATTCATTTTCAATTAAGAACACAACTAATATCCTATTTTTGAATTTGACCAAACAAAAACTAATGATAAAAATTTGGTTTATACTTTGTATTGTCATTTCCACTGCAAATGCTTTCTCACAAAATATTACGATAACACCCGGCATAGGAGCGCTTGACTACCGTTTTAGCTATGGCAACATGTTGCAAAAGTTGGGCGCACCGGACTCTACCTACTTTTTCGATCCACTGAGCCAAGACCCTGTGCCCAAATCACTTGCCTATACAGAATTTTATTATGACCAAAAGCAATTGGTGGTGCGGTACTCTTATTTTATGCTCAATAAATTGAATAAAACCACCGATGCACCTACCATGACCATTTATCCAAAATCTACCTTGGCGCTCAATGGAGTGTTGGTTGCTGCTTTAGATTCCGCCCTTGTTGTTGACAAATTCGGCACTCCGGAATCAATAGACCAATTTGTTGATGAAATGGTTATGTCTTACACCTTTAGAGAAGATGACAAATTCAGCAGCCTTTCCTTCTATTTTGCAGCGAACGGACTGCTTGAGAAGATACGAGTCATTTTCGGTTCATATTAGGCCGCAATTGCCGGTTTTCACACACAAATGCCAAAAAGCGTTTGGCCTTTTTTTGTGCAGATACTACTTTTTTGCTTTAGAATTAAAAAGGGTGATTTGGCCAAATAGGTGGTTATTGATAGGTTTTTTTGTTAAACTTGCTATTGAAAAATTTTGACCATGAAAAAGAAAACCTCCTTCCTTAGCCTTCTTTTATTCTTGTTTACCACACAGGCAATGGCGCAAGAAAACCAAAGGAAATACCAACTTGGCTTTGGCATTTTTCCAAATTTCTCGCGCGACATCCTCACAACCGATTTAGCTGACCCATTCAATCTATTGCCTTCTTTAAGTCGCAACGAAACCTACAAGGCATCCATTAGTACCACTGTATTTATTGAGTACCAATTGGGCGAAAAATCAAGGTTTGGGATAGGGTTGGGGTTTCAAAACAATGGCGACCGCTTACGATCTCAAGCAAATAATCGTCCGGTGTTTCAGGGATATCCGGTTGACCCTTCATATCCTATTGATGTGAGGGTAACATACAACCACTACAATATAGAGCTTCCATTATATTACAAGCGATATTTAGGTGAAAAAGCATATTTTGTGGTGGGTACAAGTGGTATCATCAATCTGTCAAATACCGAAAGCTTTAAGAAAATTTACTCAAACAAAAGGCCGGAAACAAAAACGATTGAAGATCGTTCAACTGATTACAGAACCTTCAATTTTTCGGCAAATCTTGGTATAGGAAAGGATGTTTATGAAAACGAGAAATTTACCTGTTTTGTGCTTCCATATATTCAATATGGTATATTGGGCATGTCAAAAGCCGCACCAATCAATCGCCATTTTTTTTCAATCGGAGTATCATTGGGCATCAGACTCTAAACGCAAATCTTTTGGCACATGCCAATTTTACAACCGCTTTCGAGGTAAGGAATTGAAGCCTTTTGCAATAAATGTGTATTTTTACCATTAGCAATAACAGTTCACATGAAATACACCGTTACTATCCTATTGATTTTGTTGGCAGGCATTCAATCCGCATACGCTCAAAAAAACGCTTTTGGCTTTTCATACAGAATGATTGCATCCGAAACTCGCAGTGCGAATACTTACTCGCTGCTCTACCAACGTGTACCACAAAAACTCAAGGCTTTTTATGTTAGGCCATTATTAGCGGCCCATTTTTCTAATATAGCCTACGGCGAATCTAATGGCGATATGGGTACTTACACATCAGTTGCTGTCACCACAGGTTTCAATTTTGGCTTTTACAGCAAATATGTCGGAATTAATTTGTCAAATCAGGTTGGATTTGACCTGAACTATCATATTTGAGGTGGCCAATCCTTCCACAATTTGAGCCTGCGAACAGGTAGTTTTCTCAAATGGGCGCAAATAGAATTAGGCATTCCGCTGTTGGGTCTTGCCTTTGGAACTGCGTATGGTATTAATCCCATATATGCCAACGTATCGTTTAAGTTCTGAAGGTTGTAAATCAATCAATTGTAAGTGGTTTTTATCAAGCTAAAGAGGCGGGGCTGGGGTGGTATTGGTTTGGTGTTGGATTTCGGGTACTAAAAGTTCCTATATTTAGCACCTGAATAATTTGGACTTTACTTGTAACAGGTATTCTTAACATCAAGAAATATAAGATTGACAAAATACGCAAGTCGAAATATTTGGTCTCTTGATTTCGCAAGATTGTATTGAACCAAGGAAAAACCCAACAACTGCAAAAAACAACCAATAATGGCGCAAAAACAACTAAGAGTTGCCAAAATACAACCAATGGTAGCGGCCTGTTTGCAGCAGCATAAAGCCCTGACAAAATAGATTTGCTGCCACAATTTTAATCATCATTACCATGCTCAATTCAAAAACCATAGGCAACAAAATTGCCGATGCACGCAAAAAAGCCAACTTATCGCAAGCCAATCTTGCACAACAGATTTCCATAAGTCCGCAAGCGGTGGGCAAATGGGAGCGGGGCGAATCGCAACCCGACATCATTACACTCAATCGGCTGGCCGAAATTCTGGGGGTCGATTTAAACTACTTTTCCGATAGTTTTTTGCCGGGCGAAGAAAGTGCCATGCAACAACCTGAAATTGAAACAACAATGGCTGAAACCCAAGCAAGGCCAAAGTCAAAGCGCTTTTTCGATTGGAATTGGGATATGTCGCAAGGCAATTGGGAAGACGCTGATTTTTCGGGACTGAAAAACCTGAAGGAAAAATTCAATTCTTCCAATATCAAAAACTGCCGGTTTATCAAATCAGATCTTTCGGGTATGTTGTTGGCAAGAAACAACATCGAAAATTGCGATTTTACAGGCTCCAATATCAGAGACAGCAAAATTCAATCGTCGAACCTGATAAACAACCGCTATGATACCTGCTCGTTTATTGATGCCCGTTTTGTGCGCAACAATATTGAGAAATGCAACTTCGGGTCAGCCGATTTATCAGGCACCGAACTGATTGAATCAAACCTGGAAAGTAACATTTTGCAAGATGTACTGTGGAACTTCACCAAATTCCACAAATCCAATATAAGTAAGAGTACTTTTTCAGGAAAACTGGAAAACTGCCATTTTGAGCATTGCTCTTTTTATAATGTCAAGTTTGAAAACGCCAGACTAATAAACACCTTTTTTAAATACAACAAACGCTTCAATAAAGTGGTGTTTGAAAACTGTGAGGTGGACAATATAACCTACGCATTTTTAAAGAACAACAAGGCCAACTTAACAGGAGTTACTTTGATTGAAAAAACCGATTGAAGTGGTAGTTTTGATGCCATGAACCGATAAACATACGATTACTGGGATTTGGATTCAACTTGTTTTTTATGTTCATATTTCTACCAATCAACGGCCTATTGCTGTTGCTGTGGGCGGTTCTGCGCAAGCGAATTTTTGGTAAAATACTCGGGCTTATCTGGCTTTTCTGTTTAACTGTAATGCTTGTAATACAATTTGTCCGTCACGACACCCCTAAAATCACCTTAACCCAAAGCGATTATGTAGGCAAGTACGTGATAAAGCGCAATTTATATCCCGGCATACAAGCCGATTGGCAGTACACGCACTTCAGGTTTCAGATTACCTCAGATGATTCGTTGCTCTTTTACCTTACCGACCACGTGAAAATTTTAAAAACCTTTCGTGGCACCATCAAAACAGTTGCGCCATACTATTCAGCACGTTTAATAATAAATATGAAGCAACCCACGCATCATATTTAGCAAGCAACCCAAGCAATTACCGAAGCACAATGGGGTTCTATTTGGTCTTTAATTCGGCACTTTTCAAAAATGTATTTTTTGAAAAAGGCGAATGGTAAGGGGTTGGGTTTTAACTTCCAAACCAAAATCGCCTAGTATGAAATTAAAATGGTTTGTTTTGCTTGCGGCCTTGGTATTTGTGCCTTTTCCTGCTGTTTCACAAGGTTTTTTGCAACCCATGAATTTCGGTAGCGTATGCCCTGAAAACCTTACCGAACTATTTGCCTCAACATTTATTGATAGTGCAGATTTGTTTGATGAATTCCATCATTTCAATGGGCAATTGCTTGCATTTGATATCAATAAGGACAATGAAATAGATTACGTTTTTCATGGTTGGCGGGGCGGCGAAGGCTATGAAACCTATTTGTTTTTAAAATCTGAGAATGGTTTTGAAACTGAGCATTTTAATGGTCATGTAATTGATTACAAGGAATATAGCGTAACTATTTATGAATCGGCTTGCTGCGATGCCTATTGGAGCCATATTAAAGTTTACACCGTGGCAGACAAAAAATTTGTCTTCAAGCTCGAAAATAAATACCTGATGGAGTCTTCAATGACACGTGATTCTTTGGTATTGCAGGGATTGGAATCATTTTTTGGTAAGTCTAATGGGGCTGATGTTGAATTAATTGAAACAACAAATGAAATCTATCACCTGAGAAGTGCACCAATAATTGATAATGAAGTGCAACAAGGAATTTTATATACAAATATTGGCAATATAGTGGCAAGCTATCCTAAGGGTTCGCGTGGTTGTGTTTTGGCATCAACAAGCGATACTACAGGTCGAATTTGGTATTTGGTGGTAATGGAACACAACTTGCCACTGAGCTATTCCCTTTTTCCCGATAGGTTTAGCTCTGATAAGTTTATCGGTTGGATGAGCAGCAGGTATTTGCTCAAAAATCGTAATTGAATTGAGAAATTGGACAAACCGAACATTTACATTGGCAAAATCTATAATAAGATTCAAAGTCAGTGGAAATGAAAGAAAAATAACCAATAGCACAGCTAGATAGAACTCTCAATCTTAATTCCGTCTAAAAAGAAAAAAAAACAATTACCCCTTTCTATCTGGCTTAAGCCCAAATCCCCACATTTTTTACCCGAACTTTGCCTGCATGAGTAGCACAAAGGTGATAGTAAGTGGCGGCAGCGGGCAGTTGGGTTCCGAAATTGCCGCATGCCGGCATTCATTCCCGCAATTAGATGTTTCAGTACACAACCGTCAAACGCTTGATATTACTGATTTTGAAGGTCTTGAAGCTTTTCTCAAAACGCACAAACCGGCCTATTTTGTCAATTGCGCGGCCTATACAGCTGTAGATCAGGCTGAAGATGAACCTGAAAAAGCCGATTGGGTAAACCACCAAGCGGTAGCGCATTTGGCCAAAATTTGCCATCAATTGCACATTACGCTCATCCACATCAGTACCGATTACGTGTTTAATGGCAAGGCGCAGCATCCATACAAACCATCTGATAGTTGCGACCCTATTGGCGCGTATGGAAAATCAAAATGGTTGGGTGAGGAAGCCATAAAAGCAAGCGGTGCTTCGGCACTCATTATCAGAACGGCTTGGGTTTACAGTAGCTATGGCAAAAACTTCGTGAAAACCATGTTGCGCCTGGGTGCCGAAAAAGAGTCGATAGGTGTGGTAGCCGACCAAATAGGCGCGCCCACTTATGCCGCCGATTTGGCAAGTGCCATTTTACACATAATTGCTACTGCTTACCAACCAAAAGGTACCGTAATAACCCATTACACCAATGCAGGTACCTGTTCATGGGCCCAATTTGCCCGACAAATTATGGAGTTGAAAGAATTGCCCTGTGTGGTAAACGACATAGCCACAGCTGATTACAAAACCAAAGCCAAGCGCCCGGCCTACAGCGTGTTGGGTCTTGATGATTTTTGTGAAAAGTTTCCTGAAGCGGCGCCCCAAGCTTGGCCTGAAGCCTTGTCGCGTTGCCTGAGCTTGCTATAAATCAGTTGAATTCGAAAATCTTGCGTTGCCGGCGAAGCATGAGTTTGAACTTCAGTACGTTTACAAAAAGTTGTTCACGTGCCGTCTGTTCGTCAGCCGATATAATGGAGAAACACAATTCGGGAGCCAAATCGAGCTGCTGAAACATGTCTAGCATACTTATGTTGTGGTGGTCCACAAAACTCACCGCGTTGCAGTTTTTTTCAAAAAGCGCTACTATTTCAGTGCTCTGTACCGGTTTCGACAAATGGTCAATGGCAGCCACAGTGGCATCGGCCATGGCACCTTCGCTGGTGGCTTTGCTGTATTCCAAAATGCGGAAAACATCTTTGCCTTGCACCCTTATGCGCACAAATCCCATGCGTTCATTTTTGTGAAAACTCAGAATTTTTACCGAGCAACCAAATACGTTGAATTTGCCATGAAACCAAAATGGCACACCCACCTCTTTAGACATGAGGTAGCAATCTTCAACCGCCGCAAACTGCCTTTTATCGCGCAAAACAACCGTGGTTTCCTGCGCCGGCAAGATGAATTTATTGAGCGGGAGAACCTGTATTTTTTGACCTATCTCGTACACGTTGCAATACTTTGCCCGCAAAATAAAAAGCTCCGCAAATTGCGGAGCTTTAATTAATCGAAGTTTAAACGTAATGTAATCTTACTGCTGCTTCATGTGTACATCCATTTGCGGAAACGGAATGCCCACGCCGCGTTGGTCGAAGGTCTTTTTCACCTTTTCCTGCATGTCAAAATACACGCCCCAGTAGTCTGATGCGTTTACCCAGGTTCTCACCACAAAGTTTACCGAACTGTCGGCCAACTCTTTTACGGCAACAAAAGGTGCAGGTTCGTTCAAAATGCGTTCGTCGGCAGCTATCAATTCATTCAATATCTTTTTTGCTTCGTCTATATCATCGTCGTAGCCAATGCCAAAAACAAAATCAACCCGCCTTGTGGCTTCAGCTGAGTAATTGGTCATGGAACCGGTTGAAACCGGCGCATTCGGAATAATGATTTTGCGGTTGTCGGGCGTCATCAATACGGTATGAAAAATCTGTATTTCGCGCACCGTGCCGGCATGCCCCTGCATTTCTACATAGTCGCCCACTTTAAATGGCTTGAAAATCAAAATCATAACACCACCTGCAAAATTTTGCAAGGTGCCACTCAATGCCATTCCCACGGCCAAACCTGCGGCACCAATCAAGGCAACAAAAGAGGTCATTTCTACTCCAAGGTTGCTCAGCGCAGTTATTACCACCGCGGCTTTCAATCCAATGCTTACCACACTTCCCAAAAAGCCTTTCAGCTCAGGAGCCAAGCCACGTTTTTCTATCAATTTTTTCACGCCTTTGGTTACCATTTTGGCCAGCCAAAAACCTACAATGAGTATTATTATGGCCACAACCAATTTGTAGCCATAGATTTTTGTAAGTTCAATCAATTCTTCTTTTGTAAAAATCATATAGTGTGTTGTAATTAATGATGCTGCGAAAATTAAAAATCTGCCTTACTTAAGTGCCATTTTTATGTCAGATTGAGCAATCAATCACCCAATGCACTGTTTTGTATGGTAAAATACTTGACAAATAAGTGGAGCCGATGTTCAGCAAAAATGATAAAGATTGTTAGTCGCGTTTTCACAACTGCGGTTTTATAAGTTATTTGCGCCTTTTTTAAAGCGATTGATGTGGAGAGAGATCCGTTGGGAAAGGCCTTATTAAGGTATTTTGAAACAGGAGAGGAGCAGTTGATTCAGGTTTTGTCAAAAGATTTCAGCCCCGATGTATATAAGGCTTCCTATTTCTTGCGGTCTTTTACCGAAATGCCTGTGCAAGAGCAAAAAGCACTCGCACTTTGCTGCGGAAAAATACTTGATGCAGGAGCGGGCAGCGGTAGCCATTCGCTTTGGCTTCAACAAAAAGGCTTTGACGTTACGGCCATTGATACTTCGGCGGGCTGCGTGCAAACCATGAAGCTGCGTGGTATCAAAAACGCCTTTAAACAATCCATTGAGAAACACGAGGGTAAATATGACACCATTTTGATGATGATGAATGGCATTGGCTTGTGTGGAAAGCTCAAAAACCTTCTGCAATTTTTGCAACATCTCAAATCCATGTTGTTGCCCGGCGGTATCGTGTTGGCCGATTCCTCAGACCTGTTCCACCTTTTTGTTGACCTAGATTCTGATGAACAACTGGGTTTTCACAAAGATTATCTAGGCGAAGTTGATTTTCAATTTGTGTATGAAAACGAGCGGAGCAAATGGTTTCATTGGCTTTACCTTGACCACAAAACCTTTGAGCAATATGCCACCGAGGCGGGTTTTGAGTTTGATGTGCTCTACATGCAAAAAGACAGCAGCTACCTGGCAAGGCTATCGCTCAGGTAATGGTTCCCCTTTTTTTTTTGAATTATTTAAAAGTCTTCTTTGTATTAGCCCAGATTATTTGCGGAGGTATGTTCAAAAAGCTTGTTTTATTCATTCTATTCCCTTTACTATTGCCGGCAGTACTTTTTGCCCAGCAAACTGTTGGCATTCAGGTGGTGCAACAGAAAAGCGGAATACCACTTGGTGCTGTGCCGGTTGTGTTGCAAAACAAAACCACCGGCTACCAGCAAACCCGTGTAAGCGACAGCAGCGGATGGTGCATTTTTCAAATAGCCACCGCCGGAACATATTTGGCCTATAGCGCCCCGTCGGCCCTCATCGCTACACGCGATACTGCGGTATTAGAAGTAAATTCAGTTGAAAGCAAATCGGCCACACTCAGCGTTTGGCAAAAAATAAATGCACTGCCCGAAGTAGCCGCCGTAGCCGATAAATATTCGGTTGCTACCATCAATGCAAATAATGCCAGCGTGGGAAGTGAATTGTCGGCCACCGAAATTCAATTGCTACCCGTTGAAGGCCGCGATATGACCCGCGCGCTCTACCGACTGCCCAATGTGAGTCAGGCCACGGGCTTTTATCCCGAAGCGCCTAATGTAGCCATCAACGGAGCCAACTCGCTGTTTACCAACTACCTGATTGATGGATTTGACAACAACGAGAATTTCCTAGGCGGTATGCGTTTCAACAATCCGCAGGGTTTTACGCGCTCTATTGATGTGCTTACCAATAATTATTCAACCGAATTCGGACTCACGGCCAATGGCATAGTAAACCTGAGCACTAAAATGGGCGGAAACAAAACCCAAGGCGAAGTGTATTACCTCACACGTCCCGGCGCGGTAGTAGATGCCCAATCGCCTTATGCACAGCGCGATTTGTCGGGCAATGAAGTGAAAAGTGGTTTCAGCAGACAGCAATTTGGTTTTGGCATAGGCGGTGCCATTAAAGCCAACAAAACCTATTACTACATCAATTCCGAGCAAACTTTTGACACAAAAGACAACCATTTGTACGTGCCTGAATTGGGCATAAATATCGCAGTTAGGGGGCACAATAAATTCAATTATTCATCCATAAGGCTCGACCAGTTTTGGAACAATAAATGGCACAGTTCACTGCGCGCCAATATGGGCAAAATAAGTATTGACAGGCAGGGAGGCGGTTTGGATGGTGGTGTTACTTTTTCATCGGCAGCAAGCACACAACTGCGCAATTCGTTTGCCTTGGCCACCAAAAACGAGTACTTTGGCAAGTGGTTCAGCTGGCAAAGCAATTACCAGTTTGCCGGATTCAATTGGAACTATGCCCGGCCAAGCAACAATAAGCAACCCGACGTGACCGTGTGGGGATCGCAAGAACAAACCATTGCCTTTTTGGGCAATCCGGGTTTTGTTTTCAACGAATTTGAAAGGACCCACCAATTGCAAGAAAAAATAAGCATTACCAGCCGAAAACACTTGATAAAAGCTGGTTTGGAATTAAAAAGCTCAGGTTTCAGGCTTTATGGTGGGGGCAATCCAAACGGCTCGTATTTGGTAAAACTAGACAGCCATCAGTTGCAAAACCTGCGTGCATCACAGCCCGAGGCTTCCTTGTCAATTTACGATATTCCACAGGATGTGCAAGTGCTCAATTATTCGGTAGAGCTGCGCCCGGCGGCATTTGCAAAGCGCCAAAATATATACAGTGCCTACATAGAAGATGAGTGGAAACCCATTTCAAAGCTCAGCTTAAATTTTGGCCTGCGCTACGACTACGACAACCTGTCGAAAGGCGGTAGCTCAAAAGGCGACTACAACAATGTGGCACCGCGTTTCAGCTTCAATTATAAACTCAATACCAAATCGGCCTTGCGTGGTGGAGCGGGCATATTTTATGAGAAAATTCTCTACTCCGTTTACAGCGATGCCATGCAGTTCAGCTCAACCGGCGACGGTTTCAGGCGGCAGCTGCAAATACTCATCGACGAAGGAATTTTGCCCAAAACGACCAACATAGACCAAGTGCTGAGCGAAGGCAACTTAAAAGCCGTCAGCCAGGCGAATTATTTGCAAGGTCCCACCGCCCAAAACAGCGATTTGCAAGCGCAACGCAATACGGTTTTCAGCAACGAAATGCGAATTCTAAATCCCAATGGCTACCAAAATCCATATTCGGTGCAATTGATGTTGGGCTACCAATTGCAGTTGGGCAAAAAGTGGTTGTTTTATGTGGATGCTGTACACAACCACAGCTACAATTTGTTCAGGCTGCGCAATTTGAATGCGCCTTCGCCATATACAGTAAATCCCGAAAATGTGCAGGTGAGAAGCGTGGCAGAGGCAGATGCCACAAGACCAATTCCTATAGAAAACGGCCAATATGCGCTTGACAACGGACAGCCGCTCTATGGCGTGGCACGTAATATTATAATGACCGAAACCGCAGGAGAATCAATTTACAAAGCACTGAGCCTGACCCTAAACAAAAGCCGCGCGGATGATAAATACAGTTTGCGCCTGAGCTACACCCTTTCAAAATTGAGCAACAATACCGAAGACATCAATTTCAGGGCAATGGATGCCAACAATTTCAAAGAAGAGTGGGGACCTGCGCTAAACGACCGAAGACACAACCTAAACGCCTTTGTGACCTTATTTCCAAAAAACAATTTGAGCCTTACGGTGGCTTGGCTGCTACAAAGTGGTCAGCCCATCAATCGCATTCCCGATGCCGGATTGTTTGGCACCACCGACCTCAATGGCGATGGTCGTTCGTTTGGCGATGCCTATGTGGGCAATAGCGACCGATGGCCCGGAGCAAGCCGCAACAGCGATAGATTGCCTTGGAACAATACCCTGGATTTGAGCCTTCAATACCGCATTAAATCAAGGAATGGCCACCATTTGGAGCTTAAAGCAGATGTATTCAATTTGTTAAATAGCGTTAACCTGAGCGGCTTTGCCAACAACGCAACCCGTAGCAACCAAATACAAATAGGGCCGGTTGGCAGCAGTATTGTAATAAAAAATGCCGCACCGCCTCGACAATTTCAGTTTGGCTTGCGGTATTTGATATAAAAAGAACAAGGAAAATTCGGCTCAATGACCAATGTCATCATTTTGGGTGGGCTAGCTGATTCAAATTTGTGCATATCATTAGAATGAATTAATGAACAATTTGTATGGTACGCTTATTAATTATCCTTTTAAAATTATTGGCAAATACCATACTGATGCAATTGATTGAGAAAGTAATGTATAAGGCAAAATCGCACATCGAAAACCTTGAAACGGACGGTATATACCTTGCCGACAATGAAGGTATCAGCTCGTTTATTCCGTGGAAAAATGTGGACGCTTTCCGGCTCAATACCCACCAAAAAAGGTATTCTGCCGAAATTGTATTGAAAGATAATGAGCGACTTACGGTGAGAATTTCAGAGCCTTTTCTGGTGGCGCAACGCATTTATAGAGTGCTGTTTAACCACGGAGATGAAGCGGCTATGTCATTACCAAAGTTTGAGATTACCTGATTAGTTATACTTATCAAAAAAAGGCATCAGAAGGGTATGAAACCATTCATAAGGCACCGGAATAGCCCTGTTGTGCTTTAGCCAACAAAAAAGGCCCACCATTTGTAGTTAGGTGAGCCTTAGTGTGTTTTGATTTAAGCGTTGGCAATAGCTTGGTTAAAAACTAATAAGATCTATTAGCGCTTATTGATTTTTACATCCATGCCATCAAATTTCACCTGACCTTTTTCGAGCAGGGCAATTGATTCCATTAGTTTTACTTCAACGGTAGAGTCGTTTTTATTGATTTGGATTTTACCAATTTGGCTGTTTCTGTTGCCCAGGGCTTTGTTTACCAAACCAATTATTTGCGAGGGGTTTACCTTGTTGTTGCTGCCAATAGAAAGCGAAACGCGCTCCCAACCTTTGGTGTCAAAGCGGTCGTTTCTGCCACCTCTGCGGTCATTTCTATCGTTTCTATCATTTCGGTCATTTCTATCGCGGCGGTTTTGTCGTCCACCTTGGTCATTTCTTTCCCTGCGACGCTCTTTTTTGGGTGGTTCCACGTTCAAGTCCGGTGCATCGCGGTAGTCGCTCAGCAAGTGCTGAAACTCATACGAAACCATTTTTTCTATCAACTGCTCCACCGAAAAATGTCCGAGCTTTTCCATGGCCATGGGCAAAAACTGTCCAATGGTATTGTGGTTGGGTTGTAGTGATTCTATTTTCTCGAAATAATGCACCAATTGACTCTGACAAATTTCCCAGCCACCGGGTATCAGTTTTTGCTCAAATTTCTTTTTGATGATGCGCTCAATCTCGTGCAAACGGTTGAACTCGCGTGTGTGGATGATGGCGATGGAAACGCCTTCGTTGCCCGCACGACCTGTTCTTCCACTTCGGTGGGTGTAGTTTTCCGCATCATCGGGTAGGTTGTAGTTGATTACGTGGGTAAGGTTGTCCACGTCAATGCCACGAGCGGCCACATCGGTAGCTACCAAAAGTTGCAGTGTTTTTCGTCGGAACTTGTCCATAACCAAATCGCGCTGGGCCTGACTCAAATCGCCATGCAGGGCATCGGCATTATAACCGTGGTTCACCAGTTTTTCAGCCACGTCCTTCGTTTCGGCGCGGGTGCGGCAAAAAACCATACCATATATTTCAGGATGCGCATCAACTATGCGTCTGAGCGCATTGTATCGGTTGCTCGATGAAGTTACGTAATAGTGGTGGGTTACATTATTGGTACTTTCATTCTTGTTGCCAATGGTTATTTCCATGGGCTCGTACAAGTAGTTTTGCGCAATAGCACTCACCTCGCGTGGCATGGTTGCCGAAAACATCAGGGTTCTGCGGTTTTCGGGAGTTTGGTTCAAGATTGATTCAATATCATCTTTAAAACCCATGTTGAGCATTTCGTCGGCTTCGTCGAGCACCAAAATGTTCAGTTCGCTCAAATTTACTTTACCGCGATTGAGCAAATCTATAAGTCGGCCCGGAGTTGCCACCACTATGTGCGGGGTTCGCTCCAGTTTTTTTATCTGCGTTTTGATGTCGGTTCCACCATAAACTGCCAATATGCGCAGTTTTGGAATGTATTTGGCGTAGTTTTCAAGATCGCGGCTCACTTGCATGCACAGCTCGCGGGTGGGTGTCAGGATGAGCGATTGAATCACAGACTCATCAACTTCGGTATCGTGTACAATGGGTAGTCCAAAGGCTGCGGTTTTTCCGGTGCCGGTTTGTGCCAGGCCTACCAAATCGCTGTCGGTTTCTATTAGTACTTTGGCTGTTTTCTCCTGAATGGGAGTGGGGGTTTCAAATCCTAAATCAGTAAGTGCTTTGAGTATTTCGGGTTTGTAACCCAAGTCTGAAAAGGTAATCATTAAAATTGCGCTGAAGCTGTTGTACAGCTACTTAATATGTGTTTCAAACTGCAAAGGTAAGCTAATTAACTGTGTGTGATATCATGAGCAATATCTAAAGGATAATTATATTGCTGTTGTTGAAAACTTGAAGTAATATTACCTCCTCAATTTTAAGCAATTCAAACATGAACCGAATCATTATTTTATTTGCTATGGTGCTTGGGGTGGCACTTTTAGATTCTTGCAAAAAGACGGAGCCGCCTACAGTTACGGCTGATTACACCTATGAATTGACATCACATAAAACTTACGCATTTACTTTAACGACGCCAAAATACGATTCGGCGGTATTCAAAATCGGTAAAAAGACTTTCAGAAATCAGGCTTCTTTTCAATACGAATTTCCCGACGAAGGAACTTACCAAATCAGCCTGACGGTTTATTTGAGCAACGAAGATGGCGATCAAGCCACCGACACCAAAACAGAAACGCTCACCATTGCCAATCAATTTGAAACCATAAAACTACACACCGCTTTTGGCGATATTGGTTTCTACCTGTACCAAACCACGCCCATTCACAAAAAGAACTTTATTGATTTGACCAACAGTGGTTTTTACAACGGTACCACTTTTCACCGAGTCATAAAAGACTTTGTAATTCAAGGTGGTGATCCCCTTTCAAAAGACTCAAACCCGGCCAACGATGGCACGGGCGGACCGGGTTATACCATAGAGCAAGAAATAAACAAAAACCTGAAACATGTACATGGCGCAGTGGCAAGTGCTCAACAAGCGGGGACCAATGTACCTTGCAATGGTTCGCAATTTTACATAGTTGACAACGCGAATGGCTATCCAAGCCTGAACGGAAAATACACCGTTTTCGGCATTCTTTTCTATGGTTTTGATGTGGTAACAACCATTGCAGACCAACCAAAAGGTGACAACGACAGACCTAATGCAAACATTACCATGGAAGCAGATTTGGTTTGGATGAGTGCGGAAGAATTGAAAACAAATTACAACTTCGAAATACCTGTAGAATAGATTGGCAAAAAAGAAACAGAACCTTACCGAAGGGCCGGTAGGTAAAACGTTATTCAACCTAACCGTACCCATGTTGCTGGGCATACTCAGCATGGTGGCTTTCAACCTCGTTGATACCATATATGTAGGACAACTTGAAAAGGAAAATCTGGCAGCGCTCAGCTACACCTTTCCGGTAATATCAGTGATTTTTAACCTGGTGCAGGGAATTGGAATTGGAGCTACAGCGCTTATTGCACGCTCAATGGGCGGCAACAATATTGAAAAAGCACGCCGCGAAACCACCGATTCCGTGGTGCTGGGTCTTATGGTGGCAATTACTGCCTCCTTAATTGGTTTTGCCACTATCGATCCGCTTTTTAAAGCTATGGGCGCTGAAGATCAAGTGCTTGAGCTCATACACGACTACATGGACATTTGGTACGTGACCATCGTTTTTGTGGTTATTCCTTTTATTGGCAACAGCGCCATAAGGGCCACCGGCGATACGCTCACTCCGGCACTCATCATGATTTTTGCCGTGGTGATAAACGCCATACTTGATCCATTGCTCATTTTTGGCATTGGCCCTTTTCCTGAAATGGGCTTGAGTGGAGCCGCTTTAGCCACTTCCATTTCAAGGGCAATTACTCTTTTTGTCTCATTTTATGTGTTAATATTCAGAGAGAAACTCCTTACGGTACATATTCCATCGTTTCAGGTGCTCAAGGGCTGTTGGCTCGCCATCCTCAAAATTGGTGTTCCATCCGGAATTTCCAGGATGTTGGTTCCGCTGTCGCTGGGTGTGGTTACGGCCATTATCTCTACTATAGATCAAGATTCGGTAGCTGCATTTGGAGTGGCTACGCGTATAGAGTTTGTAAGTATGAGCGTACTTTTTGCCTTGGCAGCCAGCTACGGACCTTTTTCTGGTCAAAACATTGGTGCACAACGCATTGACCGTGTATTGGAAGCCGTGAAAAAAGGTAGCTTGTTTTCACTTGCATGGAGTTTTTTCTTTGCTGTGGTGTTGTTTTTCAGCGGTAAATACGTTGCCATGCTCTTCAACGACCACGAGTCCGTTATCAATAAGATTGCCTTGTACTTGTCCATCGTGCCGCTTTCCTATGGTTTTCAGGGAATCAGCCAAATTGTGAATGCGGTGCTCAACACGGCAAACAAACCCCTGCAAGCAAGTTTGCTCATCGTAGTCACCATGTTTGGTTTGCTAATTCCGCTGGCAAAACTCGGTTCGGTTATGTACGGCCTCACCGGCATTTTTACCGCTTTGGCAATAGCCTATTCAATAGGAGGTATTTTGTCTTATTGGCTGGTAATGAAATGGGTAGGGCGTCTGCACAGGGCAGAAAGTAAATAAGATGCCGAAGCAAACGCTGGCAAAAAACGAATGCTTTTCATTCGCAGTAGATGCGAAGACTACAGGTTATGGCAAATATGAAAAAATGACGAATTTCAACGAGATACAAGAATTGACTCTTTCTACCGACAAGTGGAAAGTTGACTTGATTTATGAAAATTGCCATTCCAAGACGAAAACAATTGAAACGAAAGAAGGATATTTCGAGATTGAATTATCCGAAAAAGGAGAATGGGACTCGAAATTAAAAATTGACCTAAGAGACGAAAAAACAAACCGAACTTGTATCGTGACGGGAATACAAGGCAGTACTTATCTTCAAAAAAGTAATGCTGACGAGAATGGTCAGTCAGTAAAAATCGACAGCGACAATTTGATAATGAGTTTAGGACTGAACTTTGTATCAATTGATTTGAATGAGCTTAAACTGAATTGGAAAATTGAACCAGATATGGCAGAAGTTTTCGAGTTTTATGATTTAGAAAACGATTACCTTCTGCGCGGTGAAGTCGGAATTCACAGAATTGACAAATCAGGACGAGTAAAATGGACTTTTTCAGCAACTGACATCTGGGTAAATATGGAAGGACGACCAGAAGTTGAAATAACTGAGAACTCGATAAAGTTTTTAGATTTTAACTCTAACGAATACGAAATCGACTTTGACGGAAAAGAAATAAAAAAAGCGGCCACAACAACATTTATAAGCAAACGGTCGGACAGTGCTAGACTTAACGATAATATACTAAAGCAACTTTGGTCTCGGCTTACTGGCAAGTAGTTGTGTAAGTCAATCTATTCATAGCCAAGCAGTTAGATAATAAGGGGATTCGGGGTTTAATATTGAGAAAGAGCAGGGAAAATCAAAATTAATGGGACTTTTCTTGCAGACATTATATGGTTCACTAAGACCAAGGAAGTGTCGGATAAGAAAGGGTTAAGAATGAGGCTTGCGTGGTGATGAATGCAGGGAGTTTACTTTGGTAAATGACCAAATTCAACACGAGCGTAACGAAATTATTGGGTCCTTTCTTACGGACATTATATGGTGCATTAAGACCAAGCCAGTGCCTGATAAGAAAGGGTCAAGAATGAGGCTTGCGTGGTGATGAATGCAGGGAGTTTACTTTGGTAAATGACCAAATTCAACACGAGCGTAACGAAATTATTAGGCCTTTTCTTGAAGACATTATATGGTTCACTAAGGCCAAGCAAGTGTCTGATAAGAAAGGGTCAAGAATGAGGCTTGCGTGGTGTTGAATGCAGGGAGTTTACTTTGGTAAATGACCAAATTCAACACGAGCGTAACGAAATTATTGACCTTTTCTTGCAGACACTATATGGTGTCGGGAGCGCGGTTAATGAAAAGATTCACCACATTCTCCTCCACCGGATTCATGGCATCCACCAAATTTTGCAAATCGCTATTGTCAGGATTTACCACGGCTTTTACAAAATTGCTGATATACACTTGGTGGTAGGTGGCGTGCGGATAAATGTAGTCGTTAACCGGGTCAAATAAATCAACCGCATTGTCGTAGCCCAACTCTTTTCTTATTTCATTATAGGTTGTATTAATGCGCTTAATTGCTTCTTCCTTGCTGTTTTCTGAAGCGTTTTCCCAAGGAATTCTTGAAATACCGGGAAATACGTAAACATTTTTGCCCTGCCACGATTGTTGCCCCAAGGTGCTGAGTACATCAGCCGAGCTTATTTTAAATTTTGCCTTGTACTTGGCAGGATCCAAAAAATCGGGGTCCACATCTACACCACTGCTCGAAAGGTTGTTGAAAAATCCATTGTCTTGCCCCCAATATTGGCATTCAAAACCTTGTCTGTAGGTATCGTGCTTGGTATTTAGCGCGTTTAGATCGTCAGCCAAAGCCTGTATGTTTTCTTCAGGCACATTTGAAGGAGTGTAAGCGTAGCCACCAATTTTAGCACCGCCATCCTTTTCATTGGCTATCAGGTTGGCGTAGTTTTCCTTGTCTTTATCGGTCAAACAGCTCGATAAGCTGGTTTTAGGGTCCAAACCCAATTGATCGCAAGCAGTGTTGGCCAGCGCAATAAGCACGAGCATGGGCGCAAACATGGTTTTCAACTTCATAACGTAACGATTGATTGCAAACGAAAATAGCACAAAAATTGGCAAATATCAATTTTTGAAAAGTGCATATTTTCACCTTTTCTTATCAAGCAAGCTATTGTACCCAACAAATTGTTAATGAAATGATGAGCCAACCCGGCTTTGAACCAATGGCCAAATAGAATGTTTGCTGCTGTATCAAATCCAAAAAAAAACCAATGATGCAAAAAGTTGTTTTATCCTTGCTTGCCTCGCTTACTTTGCTGCAGGCATGCTCCAATGCACAAACCGTTAACCACGAACAGAAAAAAGAAATGACTGAAGAAACCAACCACAACATGGAACAATTGGTAATAACCACACCAAATCCGAATACTGAAAGCGATACCATCACTTTGGGTGCCGGTTGCTTTTGGTGTGTTGAAGCTGTTTTTCAACGTATTGAAGGCGTCACTTCAGTAGAGTCGGGTTTTGCCAACGGAAAATTCAAAAACCCAAGCTACCGAGAAGTGTGCACCGGCAGAACCGGACACGCCGAAGTGGCACAAATTGTTTACGACCCAAAAGTGGTGTCGCTGGCCGAGTTGCTCGAAATCTTTTGGCTCAGTCACGATCCAACCCAACTCAACAAACAGGGCAATGATGTAGGCACGCAATACCGCAGCGGAATCTACTACCGCAATGATTATCAAAAAGAAGTGGCAGAGAAATCGAGAAAAATTGCTGATGAATCGGGCTTGTGGAAAGCACCTATTGTAACCGAAGTGGCAGCACTTGAAAACTATTCTAAAGCCGAAGATTACCACCAAAACTACTACAACGACAATGGCAACCAACCCTATTGCAGCTATGTGATAAGGCCAAAAGTGGAGAAGGTGCACAAACTTTTTAAGGAGAAACTCAAAGACGCCTACCAAAACGAGTAAAATGTGGAATATATCATGAGTTGAAATAAGAAAACAACTTCATTTTTGCGTCATGGTGAATTTAAGAGCATTTTTTTGTGTGGTGTTAATGGGGTTTGCAGGTATAGGCGTACAGGCACAGGATCTATCGCCCATCGACTCGAATGCCATCGTTACCGGAACCTTCAATATTTCTGTGGTTCTAGGTAAAAACATGGGCCGGGTAAGTGGCGACAACGCGTTAACCGCCCCAATAACAACCGTAGGAAATATCTTTGTTGGCTACCAATACCTTGTGGGAAGCAAGTGGGCTGTAAACACAAGTTTAGGACTTGGTTACCAGCCTTTTAAGTTTGGCTTGGCGGGTGATACCAAAAGAGAATACTTCAACAAAACCGTGTTTATGATGCCTTATTTTGCACTTTCAATGGAAATGAAAAGGCGACTCAAGCACGATATTTTTCTCGGTGTTTCGGCCAATATCCACGTGAATACCCTTTCAAAATACACAGCGGAATACAGCGATATAAAAACCTCATTTTCAAATGTTGGCTACCTTTATTTAGAGCGCGACCTTACCGAATATGCGGGCGTGCAACACGGTATTGGCATTTCGTTTGGCAAGTCGATAACCAAAGGCAGTTGGAGTGGCTTCGATATTTCGCTCAACGCATTAATACTCAACCGACAAAAATTGGTGATAAATTATTGGGACCACCACCCGGCACAAGAAGAAAGACCCACAGGCAAAATTTATTACAACGGTGCTTACCTCGGATTAGGTATTTGTTATAATTTTAATGATTGAAAAGCAATTCAATGAAAAAGAAATTTAAAATAATAGCTTTAAGCTTATTGGGATTACTAATTGTTATTCAGTTTTTTAGAATTGACAAAACAAATCCTGACACCGTGGTTGAAAATCAGTTTACCGTAGTTGAAAATCCACCCGCCGAAGTGGCTGACATCATGCAACGTGCCTGCTACGATTGTCATTCAAACGAAACCAAATACCCTTGGTACACCAATGTGGCGCCGGTTTCATGGATTATCAAAAACCATATTAACGAAGGTCGCCATGAAATGAACTTTTCAGAGTGGGGCACCTATACCAACAGCAGAAGACACCACAAACTTGAAGAATGTCTGGAAGAAGTGGCCAAAGGCGAAATGCCCTTGCGCGGCTATGTGGTGTGGCACGACGAAGCACTTTTAACGCCGCAAGACACCGCCATTCTGTTCCCCTTTTGGCGAAAAGCCATGCACAGTTACGCTGAGTAGTGCTAAAGGCTCATTATGAGCTAATTGCCTGATCAGAATTGAATTTTGCCAATTGAAATTAATCCGGATATGTCTCGTAATTTTTGCACTGTTCTTTGTGTCAAAACTGAGCAGTCAACAACTACTTGCCGGTAGTTATTTGCGCAAAATTGATCCCGCCTTATGGTCATTGGTACTGCCTGAAAATGTGGCCTTTGCTCCAACCATAGTTGACAGTACTTCGGTTGAAATTGATGGTACCAAGTACTACCATGTAAAAGTTATTTCAACCAATGCCGGCGGTTTGGCAGTGCGTTACCACTTCCATTTTGGCTCCGTTTGGCCCACATTTGCCACTGCTTGGCTAAGTGCGGATCAAATCGATTTTCTTGCACAACAAGAGGACATCACCTACATAGAAGCCCCAATTAAAATCAACCTGCTCAATGATTTTACCCGCGCCACTTCGGGAGCAGCCTTGTTGCAAGCGGGCGGTTTGGCCAACACAGTTTTTGACGGAAGCGGTACCATAGTGGCCGTTGTTGATGCCGGTGTCGATTGGCAACATGGAGACTTTATCAGCACGAGCAGCAGCACTTCAAGCAGGATACTTTCGCTTTGGGACCAAACCTTAACCGTAACGGGAAGCGAAAAAACACCTTACGACAACGACGCCACTTTGATGAGTTGCTGCAATTCTGGTGTGGAATATTTGCAGTCAGAAATAGATGCGGAATTGGCAAGCAGTTCAGGAAGTATAAGAAATGCGAGCACAAGCAACCACGGCAGCCATGTATTGGGCACCGCGGCAGGTAATGGCAATTCGCTTTCGTCGGCGCAGCACATTGGCATGGCACCATCGGCTGATATTTTGTTTGTGAATACCGATTTTTCCGATGCGGGAATTATTGACGCCTTGAGCTATTTGAGCAAAAAAGCAGACGATGCCGGAAAACCGATAGTGGTCAACATGAGTTTGGGCTCCGATTATTGCCCGCACGACGGAACTTCATTACTGGCGCAGGCGGTCAATTCTTTTACAGGAACGGGCAAAGTAGTGGTTTGCGCAGCCGGAAATGAAGGCGCTTCAAACCTGCACATCAGCGGCACTATTGCCGAAGGCGGCAGCACCACTTTTGATGTAACCGTGCCCAGCTATACCGCCAACAGCGGCGCTAGCAACGATTATTTTGAAATAACACTTTGGCTAAGAAATGCCGATAGTGTAACAGCATCGGTAACAGGGCCAAATGGCAGCGTAACATCGGTAACGGTAGGCGGCAGCACGGGTGTAAATACCGCCTCTGATGGTGCTGTTATTATAGACAATGCCGTATCATCATCAAATGGCGATCGATATATCAATTTCACCATTTTCGATTATGTGTCAACCAATCCGCCGGCCACGGGCACTTATACCATTACCCTGAATAATGTAAATGCCAATCCACCATATAGCAGGTCATCAATTTACCATGCATGGCTCTATGCCGCTACCGTGGGTAGTTTGGCCTCGGGCGACAATAGCTACATTGTATCATCCCCGGCAAGTGCATCTTCGGCCATTGCGGTGGGTTCTTATGTGCACAAATGGCGCTGGCAAAACTATTCAGGCAGTGCTTACTCTTACTCAGGCACCGATTTGTCAGACAATATTTCTTCATTCAGCAGCTCGGGACCCGACAGGTATGGCAATACCAAACCCAACTTGACCGCACCCGGGCAGGGCGTCAGTTCTACATGGAATTCCAATTCAACGGCAGGCACAAAACGGATACAACCCGGACAAAAACACTATCTGAATCAAGGTACAAGTATGGCGTCGCCGGCAGTGGCAGGTGCAGCCGCCTTGTTGCTTCAATACAACAGCAGTTTGTCGGCTAGCCAAATAAAAGATTTGCTCACAGGTTCTTGTTTCACAGATGCTTACACAGGATCGGTGCCCAACAACACCTGGGGCTACGGCAAGCTTGATGTGTTTAGCGCTATGGTAAAGGCCATCAATTCATCGGCAAGCCCGAGTCGTCAAATTATCGCCTACGACGATTGGCTGGCTTCAACCTCAGTAGCCCTTAGTGGAAGCAACAAAGTGGCGCTCAAATTTGAAACCGGTGGTAGCGGCACTCTGAGCAGCGTTTTGTTTCACACCGGTAGTTCTTCAAATACACTTACCGGCAATATTGAATTTGCCATTTTAGACGACAACTCAGGTGTACCCGGAACGCAAATTGGCAGTAGTTTTTATTATGACTACAACAAAGCACTCAGCTATACCTGGCAGCAGGCGCTCAATAGCAGCAGTATAAGTTTGTCGGCAAGCAGTACGTATTATGTGGTCATTACCTTGGCGCAAAGCGCTGATAGCTGGAGCCTTTTGGCTGAAAACAATTCGGTTGACAACCGATCTTATGTTTATAGCAGCGGCAGTTGGTACCAACAATCAGGTTTCGATTTCAGGATAAGACCGGTGGTTTTGGATGGAAGCGGCTTGTCTGTTTTGCCGGTTTCGTTTTCACATATTAATGTAGCGTGGAACGAAAGGAGGGAAGCTGCCCTACTTACCTGGACCACAGCAACTGAGCTCAACAACGACCACTTTGATGTAGAACGGGCTTTGAGCTTTGGCTATGCTGCGGGCAATTTAGACTGGCAACAAATAGCCATAGTGGCAGGCAGTGGGACCCAACTGAAAAGCAGCAACTACAATTTTACGGATGACAAAGCGGGAAGTCTTGTTGAGTTGCTGAAGCCCGACATGATTTATTACCGACTGAGGCAAGTAGATTTTGATGGAATATACAGCTATTCAAAGATGGTAGCTCTGCCGGCAACCACATCATTGGCAGGCGGGGCAATTACTTGTTGGCCAAATCCGGTGCGGAATGGGCAGGAACTGAATTTTACCGAAACAGGTGATTACAGCATTTACAATATGCAAGGCGGCTTGGTACAACAGGTGGTAAATTCAAATAAAATGAGCATTGGTGGCTACAGGCAAGGAATATACATGCTCAAAAACAAAGAGGGCTTGGTACAACTCTTGGTAGTGGAATAGTTTAATAATATAACTTGTATATCAACGAGTTGTGAAAAACTCAAAGTTGTGGGCTTGCATACGCTTCGTAGCCAAGAATGTATAAAGAAACCAAAGTCACCTTTTGTTTATGATTAATAAGTAACCTTCGCGGCAAACAAACCACTATGAGCGAAAAGAAATTTGCCCCGGAAACCCTCATGATGAGCTATGGTTATGATCCACACTTATCTGAAGGAGCTGTAAAATGTCCCATATTTCAAACATCAACTTTTGCTTTTAAAAACGCCGAAGAAGGAAAGGCTTTTTTTGAAGTAGCCAAAGGCACCCGAAAATTGGGAGAAGGTGAACACATGGGGCTGATATACAGCAGGATAAATAATCCTGACTTGGAGATTTTAGAAAACCGATTGACCCTTTGGGATGGCGCGGAAGATGCGGCAGTTTTTGAAAGCGGTATGAGCGCTATTTCAACCCTTTTGTTGGAGTTTTTGGCACCGGGCGATGTGATTGTTCACTCAAGTCCTGTGTATGGCGGAACCGATCATTTTATTAAGCATGTGCTTGAAAAATATAAAGTTACCGCATTTGAAATGCACGAGGGAGAGGAGTACGGCGCGGTAAAAGAGCGTCTGCAAAAAGCAGGTTTACTTGACAGAGTGGCGCTTTTTTACCTGGAAACGCCTGCCAACCCAACCAATGCCTTGTTTGACATAGAAGCGACTGCCCAATTGGCCAAAGAACTTTCAACCGATGAACGTCCGGTTTATTTGGCGGTTGACAATACTTATATGGGGCCGCTTTGGTCGCAACCGCTCAGCCACGGTGCCGACTTGGTTATTTATTCTGCTACCAAATACATTGGTGGTCATTCTGATGTAATTGCCGGCGCGGTGTTGGGCTCAAAAGCACTGGTAGGACGCGTAAAAAAACTGCGAACATATTTGGGTTCAATGGCGGGTCCGTGGACCGGTTGGTTGCTTATGCGCAGCCTCGAAACCTTGAAAATCCGCATGGAACGACAAGCAAATTCAGCCAAACTCATTGCAGAATATTTGGAAAAACACCCAAAAGTGAGCAAAGTATATTACCTGGGTTTGCTTAGCGAAAGTGAAAATCCGGAACAATACCGCATTTTCAAAAAGCAGTATAGCTCATCGGGCGCTATGGTAAGTTTTGATGTGATAGGTGGCGAAAAAGCGGCTTTCGCTTTTCTCAACAGCCTGAAGCTGGCGCACTTGGCCGTAAGTTTGGGTAGTACCGAAAGTTTGGCCGAACATCCATACAGCATGACACATGCCGGAGTAGCCGAAGAAGACAAGGACCGCTTGGGTTTAACCCCGAATATGGTTCGCTTTTCTGTGGGCGTAGAACACCCCGACGACCTGATTTGGGACATAGAACAGGCACTGGAAAAGTTATAGAAAATCTAAATAAACCAAAAAGGGTTATAGCCATTGAATATGGCTATAACCCTTTTTTTGTAATGACTTATACCAAAACTTTCATTAGTTTCCCTGATTAGCAGAATCAAATTTCTCTAATAAACTTGTAGGCTGTTTATAAATGAAAATTGGCAGCGATACGTTTGGCATGGAAAAACCGGATAGTAAAACCACCTCACAAAGTCAATTATCACTTGAACGCGCTATTTTTGGCAACAAGTAGTTATTGGCTTTTCTATGAATCAAGTTGATCCAACATTTGAAAATTGGGAAGAAATAAGGCATTCAAATGCTGCATCTTGCCAAAATTGCGGAACGGAGCTTATCGAAAACGCTCGATTTTGCGATGTATGTGGATATCCGACTACCGGTGATGAAATGGACCTGAAGCGCTACAAATGGCGCAGCGAAAAGAAGGAAGACTTGAAAGGTTCTATACAAAAACAGGTGCGTGTTGGCCGAAATGTACTTTTTATAGTAGCCGGATTCAACGTGGTGGGCGCTTTCACCAATTTTGGTATGTTCAGCGACTATGGCATGCTCATAAGCTTATTAATCATTGCGGCATGTTATGTGGCTTTGGCTCGTTGGTCTTACAAAAAGCCGTTTGCAGCTATTTTGAGTGGTTTGGTTATCTATATGCTCACCCAAATTTATTCAGGCATCACTTTTCCTGAAACCATTGTGAGGGGCATTGTTTTCAAAGTAGTTATCGTTTCGGCACTTATAAGAGGTGTGGCAAACGCCCGGATGATTTCGCGTAAAAATATGGAGGCTGTAGGCGTATGAACAACATTTATACAAATCAAATAAGACATTGCGTGGACTGCGACACGGTTTTGCGCAATGAAAGTAAATTTTGTCCTTCATGTGGTAGAATGGTGCCATTTGAAGAGTTTGGTACCGACGAGATTCGGGCTTTTTGGATTGGTGGAAGCTATCTGACCTTGATGGTAGTTTTTCTGGCGGTTTACGCCAAATACGCATTGCTGTGGTCAACAAGCACGCGTTTGGGTTTTGAAATTGCCGTGCATGGTGTTGACCTCATATATTTTGTGGTATTGATAAAAGAAACCTTGCGTCTGGTAAATCCCGCCAAACTAAAGCTTGGTTTGTTGTTCAATATGGTATTTATTGGCATGGGAACAGCTATTCTGGTGAATTTCAGTAATTCTTATTTGGGTATTCTTTTGGGACAGTACTCCGAAGGTATTTTGCTTGAGTACGAAGAAACCACGCATCCGGTGTTGTATGCTATGCTTTTTTCGGCAGTAATGCCTGCTATTTTTGAGGAGATGGCATTTCGTGGTTTTTTGTTCAATGCGCTTCAAAAACTTGTAAGTCCGTTTGCCACGGTTTTGATTTCATCTGCATTTTTTGCCTTGGTTCATTTCTCCTTTTTATCGGCCTATTGGTTGTTGCCGTTTGGTTTGCTGCTCGGCTATTTGCGTTTGCGCTACCATACCATTTGGTATGGGGTTTTGTTGCATTTTACCCACAATGCCTGTGTGTTGGTTTTTGAGTTGCTTTAAACCTGTCTAAGTTGTATTTTATCTGATTCTAGGCCGTCGTTTTTGCGCAGCTCCTTTTGTTAGATAATTTACATTATGTTAAATAGAGTTTTTCTAAATGTACCCTGCTTTAGGCTGAATAGAGTTTTCTGAATGTACCCCGCCTTTATGTTGAATAGAATTTTTCTAAATGTACCTTGCTTTATGTTGAATAGAGTATTTCTGATTGTACCCCGCCTTAAGTCTTATAGCGTTTTGGGTAATATGATTTAGCCTGTACCAAATCTTTAATTTTATCTTTTGAAGGATGTCTTAAAGTCTGGTTTTTCAATTCAACAGATTGCGGATCAAGTCCGCAATGACTGGCTTGATTGAATCATGTTTGTTAAAGTGATTCATCAATAACCTCCAACACCAATTGAGCAATTCAATTTCTCTTATTCAATTTCAGACCGCGGCATCGTTGGTCTGTAAAATCCCTGTGACGATTGAACTACAACAAAAATCTCAATCGGTCTTCATTGGCTTTAAGGAAAATTGCTCTGAATTTTGAACCACCAAATCAAGTTGATCCACCTATTCAATTTTTGGGGCAATAAAAAAGCGGGCCACTGCTGACCCGCTTCCATTGTAAATATTAAGATTGAATTCTGTCTTAGTTTCCGCTGTCCAGCTCTTTCAAACGGTTTTTGTATTCAATACTTTTTGCCAAATCGCCGCTCCAAATGTGGATTTTTGACAAGTATTCCAATGCAATACGGTCGTTTGGATCAGCATTGAGTGCCGCTTCGTATTCCTTCTGCGACTTGGCGAAAGCAGCTTTGTACTTTTCAGTAAGCACTTTTCCTTTGGCCATATCGGCTTTTGAAGTGGTCAAACGTTGGTTGGCGTTGTACGAAACCAAACCTTCTGACAAGTACAAGCTTCCCAATTGGGTGTAATTGGTGGTTTCTTTTGGATCAAGTTCTTGTGCTTTTTTCAGCAAACGCTCGGCTTCGCTGTAGTATTTTTTGTAATCTTCATCTGTTAGCAACATGCTTTTATCAGGTGTTTCT
>WGNN01000126.1 GCA_016124515.1 bacterium | reverse complement strand
TTGGGTACCATCGGCAAGAGCCACTTTGTTGTAGGTTACATCTTTTCCGCCTTCGCTCAAAACTTCGTCTTCGCCCAGGTATTCCATGTTTTCGCCCATAAGCACATTGGTAAGCCATTTTCCTTCAGAGCCCGGCTCAGCGCGCAAACTCAGTTCTTTCCACAGGCAAATGGCGTTTACCACAGGAGCATCACCGGTTTCATCTTCATTTTCATATTCATTATGCTCCTCGTTTTTTGCTTTGCTTGTTTCGCCTTCAGCGGTGTTTTTTGAATTTCCACCACAGGCAACCAGCAAAATGGCGAGTAGCGGAGCCAATACGATTTGTTTCATTAGACTTCATTTTTAATGAGGCCTACAAATATGGGCTCAATGGCTTTTATATGATTATTAAATGCGGTTTATTTAAACCAACCAGCGCTTATATGGAATCAAAACCGCAGTATGGTACCAATACATCGGGAATTTTAATGCCATCGTAGGTTTGGTAGTTTTCTAAAATGCAGGCAAGAATGCGCGGAAAAGCGAGTGAGCTGCCATTTAAAGTATGTGCCAATTGGTTTTTGCCTTCGCTGTTTTTGTAACGCAACTTGAGTCGGTTGGCTTGAAATGATTCAAAATTTGACACCGAACTTACTTCGAGCCAACGCTCCTGTGCGGCAGAATACACTTCAAAATCGTAGGTAAAAGCTGAGGCAAAACTCATGTCGCCGCCGCAAAGGGCAAGTATGCGGTAGGGCAGTTGCAGTTTGTTTAAAATACCCTCTACATGCGCCACCATTTCATCAAGTGCAGCGTAAGAGTCCTCAGGTTTTTGCACTTGCACAATCTCAACTTTATCAAACTGATGCAGGCGGTTGAGGCCACGCACATCTTTGCCATAAGAGCCGGCTTCTCTTCTAAAACAAGGCGTATAACCTGTTATTTTAATCGGAAGCTCTTTTTCGTTGAGCAGTACGTCGCGGTAAATATTGGTAAGCGGTACTTCAGCAGTGGGTATTAAATACAGGTTGTCTTCGGTTACGTGGTACATCTGTCCTTCTTTGTCGGGCAACTGACCGGTGCCATAAGCCGAATCTTCATTTACCACTATGGGCGGTTGGGTTTCTTCGTAACCTGCCGCGGTATTTTGGTCAAGAAAAAAATTGAGCAGGGCTCTTTGCAAGCGGGCACCTTTGCCCCGATAAACAGGAAAACCTGCCCCGGCAATTTTATTGCCCAATTCAAAATCAATCAGGTTGTATTTGGAAGCGAGTTCCCAATGTGGCAACAGGCCATCCGCCGGACGCAGGTTGCCGCTTTGTTTTACCGTCACATTGTCGGCAGGCAACTTACCCTGCGGTACTTTTTCGTGTGGAATATTGGGCAGGCTGAGCAATAAATTCAATTGTTCGCCTTCGAGCTCGGCAAATCGGGCATCGAGTTTCTTAATCGTTTCCTTAGCAACACCCACATTTTCCTTCAGAGCGTTTGCTTCACTAGTATTGCCACTTTTGAAAAGCATACCAATTTCCTTGGCCATTTTGTTGTTTTGGGCTTTCAAATCGTCCACCTCTTTTTGCACACTTCGGCGCTGCTCGTCAATTTCAAGAATTTGCGAGATAACAGTCTTGGCGTCAATGTGTTTAATGGCCAAACGTTCAATTACCCATTCGGCATTTTCTCTGATGGTTTGTATGCTGATCATGTTGGAATAAGAAATTTGGGCAAAAGTAAAGAGGCAATTGCGAATAGCACTTGAACTGCCGTTTTTACCTGCTGAACCTTTAATTTTAAGGGAAATCTTAATGATTGTTAAGCAGGCAACATTTTGTTGTGGCACGCCGTTTGTAAAACAACTTCATAGCCCAAAAACCTTTAAATTACTTAATGCCTAGCTGAAAGCCTCCGGTTCCCCACCGGAGGCTTTCTTTTTGCCATTTGTTGTGGAAATAGTGCTACACATTGTGGTGTATGAGAAACAAAAAAAATGGCGGTGTAAGCCTTTAGCTTTCAGGAATAACAAAAGCTTCGTTCAAAATCCACTTTTTCAGAAATTGCTCGTTGTTTGATAATTTGGCCAGCACCAAGGCTTGGCTGAACCGAATTTGTATGGATTTTTCTGCCCTTTCGATACACACGGTTGATGGCCATGTGTTGTTGCTGTGTATCATATAGACCTTGTCTTTGTGTTTGCACATGAAACCTATGTGGTGGTCCAGTCCAATTACATAAAATCCGTCAGTGCCAGCCAAAAGGTAGTTTACCAACGAATCTTGCGATTGGCCGCTGAGGTCAATAACATCGGTGCCTTGCAATACTTCTACAGCTTGCAGCGAATAGGTTTGTGCCAATTTGTAGCGGTTTAGGTTGAAACCCATGTGGCGCAAAGGCGTTGAGACAAAATAACCACAAGCTATTTGGCCATTTCGAGGCACATCGGTGTAGCCGTTGTAATCCCATTTGGTACCATACCAATGCGGAATAACTTGGTTGAGCAGGCTTTGGGTAAATAGCAGGTTGGCTTGCTTGATGATGTCAGATTTTTCGGCCTTGTTGGCACTATCATATTGTTCGCCAAGCTGGTTTTTCTTGTTTACAATGCGGTTTATAATCGTGTCGTAGTCGCCACGGGCCATTACATTAATGGCTTCGGCTGCGGTATCAAATTCATTGACTACGTAATAGGGGAGGCTGCGTTTTGCTGTTTTTGCTTTGATAAAGCTGACCAAACTGAGCCCCGGGTTGTGTGTGGCATAGGGTAGTACTATTAGGCAAATAGCAATAAAGCAAGCAATGGCCGACCATCGCAAGAATGGTTTGAGTTGAATACCTGACATGGCTGCCAAACCCCGCGTTTACAAATTTTATTGTGCTGGCAACAGGTCTTAACATTTTGGCTAGGTGTGCAAAACAAAAAAGCCGCCCCAACTTAATGGAGCGGCTTTTTGATTTATGTAGTGAGGTTAAAGGCTACATGCCCATCATTCCGGGGTCCATGCCACCCATACCACCACCTGGCATTGCAGGAGCTTCTTCAGGCTCGTCAACCAATACACAAGCAGTAGTTAGCAACATACCGGCAACTGATCCTGCGTTTTCAAGAGCAACTCTTGTTACTTTGGTTGGGTCAATTACACCGGCCGCGTAAAGGTTTTCGAATACATCGGTTCTTGCGTTGTAACCGAAGTCATCTTTACCTTCTCTTACTCTTTCTACTACAATTGAACCGTCAGCTTCGCCGGCGTTTACAACTATTTGACGCAAAGGAGCTTCAAGAGACTTTCTTACGATGGCAACACCGGTAGCTTCGTCTTCGTTTTCAGTAGCAATGTTTTCCAGTGCGGCTATACCTCTAATGAGGGCAACACCACCACCAGGAATAATTCCTTCTTCAACAGCAGCTCTTGTTGCGTGTAGCGCATCATCAACTCTGTCTTTCTTTTCTTTCATTTCTACTTCGCTCATGGCGCCTACGTAAATTACTGCAACACCGCCGGCTAGTTTGGCCAAACGCTCTTGTAGTTTTTCTTTATCGTAGTCAGAGGTAGTGGTTTCAATCTGGGCTTTGATTTGGTTTACTCGGGCTTGAATATCTTCAGCTTCGCCTTTGCCATTTACTATGGTAGTATTGTCTTTGTCAATAACCACTTTTTCGGCTTGGCCCAGGTGGCTAAGATCAGCTTGATCAAGTTTGAAGCCTTTTTCTTCAGAAATAACAGTACCGCCGGTAAGGATGGCAATGTCTTCCAACATGGCTTTTCTTCTATCGCCAAAACCAGGAGCTTTTACAGCTGCTATTTTCAGGGTTCCGCGGATTTTGTTCACTACCAAAGTAGCCAATGCTTCGCCTTCAACTTCTTCAGAAATGATCAATAAGGGGCGACCGGTTTGAGCAGTTTTCTCAAGAACAGGAAGCATATCCTTCATGCTTGAGATTTTTTTGTCGTGGATTAAAATGAAAGGGTTTTCCAACTCAGCTTCCATTTTTTCAGTGTTGGTAACAAAGTAAGGCGATTGGTAACCTCTGTCGAATTGCATACCTTCTACGGTTTTCAATTCGTCTTCAGTTCCTTTTGCTTCTTCTACAGTGATAACACCTTCTTTACCAACTTTTTCCATAGCTTGAGCAATCAATTTACCAATCTCGCTATCGTTGTTGGCAGATATGGTAGCTACTTGCTCAATTTTGCTGTAGTCGTCGCCTACTTCTTGCGAAAGCTCAGCCAATGACTTAACTACTGAAGCAACCGCTTTGTCAATGCCTCTTTTCAGGTCCATTGGATTGGCACCGGCGGCAACGTTCTTTAAACCAGCGTTTACAATTGCCTGAGCCAGTACAGTAGCGGTAGTGGTACCATCGCCGGCAACATCAGCAGTTTTAGAAGCTACTTCTTTTACCATTTGAGCACCCATGTTTTCAATAGGATCGCTCAATTCTATTTCTTTTGCTACAGATACACCGTCTTTGGTTACAGTTGGTGATCCGAATTTTTTGTCAATTACAACGTTTCTGCCTTTTGGGCCCAAGGTTACTTTTACAGCGTTAGCCAAGGCATCTACACCTTTTCTCAATCCGTTACGTGCCTCAGCATCAAATTTGATTTGCTTAGCCATTTGTTGATTTTGTTTTGTTAGATTAATGAATTAATTGGAAGTCAGGAAATTAAGAGATAATACCAAGGATGTCAGATTCTCTCATAATGAGCAATTCTTTGCCATCAATGGTCACTTCAGTACCGGCGTATTTGCCGTACAACACGGTGTCCCCTTCGCTCACGGTCATTTCTATTTTAGTGCCGTTTTCTACTTTGCCGGGACCGGCAGCAATGATTTTACCTTTTTGTGGTTTTTCTTTAGCGGTATCAGGAATAATGATACCTGAAGCTGTTGTTGTTTCTGCAGCAGCAGGTTCTACCAGAACTCTGTCAGCTAAAGGCTTAATAGTTGATGCCATGTTCTCTCTTTATTTAAAAGTTTTATGTGTTGAGCCCCCGCTACTCGAATTCCGTGCCAAGTATTCAATTGCCTGCTTAGACATAGGTTGTTGGAAATTTTGACAGGAATTTTTCCCATTTTTTCTTAAAATAGCACTAAAAAGCTTCAAATTGACGTATTAGCCATACTGACATTTTTGCAATGACTTGTCAGTAGGCTTATAACCAAATAGTAAAATGCTGCCTTATGTCAAACTTATCAAACAACTGGTTCTGCGACGGAAATGCAGATTTTGAGTACAAAAAGTACCTTTTGCTGGCTTATTTGCAATATGTAAACCGCCACTTTAAAGAAACACGACTTTACCCCGGATTGGCCGAATTGGTAAACCACTACCGCAACCTGCACCACTTTTTGGATAGCAAACGCAAACTTGACGAAGGTTTCCCAAAACAAGTGGATGGTATTGATATGAACAAACTGCGGCTGGTATATAAAAAGGTGCTCAAGGAAGAAAATATACTCGACACCATTGAGCATTTGGTAAAATTCTCCCTGCCAAAAATCAAGTCATACTTAGACAACGGCAAGGAGATTTACGACTTTATTGAAGACAACCTGCGTCTGTATGCCGTGGGAATTGTGCCTATGCGCAAGGAAGAAGGCTATATGATTTTGGCCGGCCACCGAAAAGATTTGCTTGTGTACAACTATGTCATGTCTATTTTCAGCACCGCAACTGATAGCTACCGTAGCCTGCAAACCAAGTTTGTGAAATCGTACAAACGCAACCTGGTGAATACCCTTCCTAATATTAAAACCGATCTATTGCGAAGCTTTAAGCAATTGCCAAACCCGGCAACTTATGTGGTTGAAACCGAGATAAATATTCCGGTTAGGGAAACCTTTTTGCCCATAGCCAAAAAAATGCTGGTGGCGCATTTGATGCAAGCGGGATAACAGGTTTGGCCGGAAAACTTACAATTTATTGACAGTTATATAGTTGGGTTTTCAGGTTTTGTTTATTCAATTGATATTCACTGAAAAGAAACCAACATGAAAAATCAATTGAACCTGATTTTGGCGGCATTACTTCTGGCAACAGGAGTTGTTTCATGCACAAAATCATTAAAAACCCACCGCAAGCTGAAAGGCACCTGGCTGATTGAATCTTATGTGAAGGATTCGAGTTTTTACAACGAAGACAAAAAGGCGCCCATCAATGCCATTCACCACGAGCTGAGCCGGAATAGCCTGCTGTATCAAGAAACTTATTATACTGCGAAGGATAATTTGGTGAAAACCGGTGATCCGGGTGTTGTTGACAGTTGCTACATCAGGTTTAAACCAAATGGCAGCTATCTGTACCACTGCGATGCAAGTTTTGTAATGATGCCGTATGAGGATGTTCTGCTGCAAAGAGTGAGGTACGAAGGTGTGTATATTGCCACCAACGATAGTGTTTTTATAAAACCGAAATCAACAAGCTCAATGCAATATATAGTGCGCGACGGCGATACAATAACTACCGAAAAGTATGTGACCAATATGGAAGAGCCGCTGATGGTAAAGGGTAGGTTTAAAATAGATGAACTCTCAAAAGACAGGCTCAACCTGCTGATGAACAGAGCTTACAAACTCAAGATTAATTTTACTGACTCAACCACCACCAAATGTTCGCATAAAATAACCGCAGAATATACGTGGACGAAGAAATAATATGCAAATAGTGTTGCGACTCCGCCCTGCCAACAGATGAAATTTCAAGTGCGTGTTGGCTTAACAAAAAGCCCTTGTGTCAATTTATATCAATGGCAACGGGATTTTTGTTTACTTTAGCATGCCATGAGCAAAGTAATAAGATATAGATGCGTATTATTTACTTTATTTTTATTTGTAATAAGCGCTTGCACTCCGGTTCTTTACCAGCCCAATACGGTGAATGTACCAACCGTAGATAGCGCAAAGAACAAAGAAATAAAGGCAACGGCAGATTTTAGGGTAGTGGATTTGCAAAGCAATTATTTAAGTAGAAAATCAGGTTTGTTTTACCAGGCTTCGTTCAATATGCGCTGGGGTGCCTTAAGAAGCTTTAGCGGACAACAAATATCCAATACGGGGCCCAGAGTGGCATTAGGTCTTGGTAAAATGTGGCTTGCTCACCCGCACAAAACCTTTGTTGCCTTGCAGTTGGCCCATTCAAATCTTAGACATTATCAAGATTATTCAGGCTCTATATTAGATTTTTTTGTTCTTATGAGAAATGGAATGTAGAAATTACTGCCAGGCAATTCCACGCCGGATTGCTTTTCGGGGGAGAATATACATTTGGAAATTTTCATATCATTCCTGCACTTTTCTCAGATTTTACCTATTTGCCCAAACTAACCATACACAATAGCTTATACGATCCAGTGAATGATGAGTCACACTACAACGATTATGAATTCAGGTATTTTTGGTATAACATGATGGTATTTCAAACCCAGATACGCTTTAAGGAATATTTTCAATGGACTTTCGGCATTAAGATGCCCATAAATATCAGTAATTATCCGGTGGACCGTAGTGGGTTGTTTCTTACTTCTGAATTTTTTTACTTGAGATTTGGTGTATTTCTAAGGCATTAAAACAGCTCCAATTGCCCGCTCTGTGGCCTTTTGAAGTGTTGTGTCGCCAACTTGGGCATTTCTTTTTTTGGGCAATATTTGGCTTGTGCCATTTTAAACAGCCTGTTGCATACTTCCGCTACCGGACCCTCGCCCCGCATACGAGTACCAAAGCGTGTGTCGCCAAGTTTGCCTCCATGAGTTTGTTTTATATTGCTAAGAATTCGGTTGGCTTTGTCGGGAAAAACCTTGGTTACCCAGTCTTCAAAAATGGTGGCTACCACATCGTTTAGTCTTACCAATATATAGCTCACCTGCGTCGCACCGTTTTCGGCAGCAGCTTTTACCACATCAGGAATCTCGTGGTCAGTAAGCCCTGGAATAACCGGCCCCATTTGTGCCACCACCGGAATATTATTTTCGGATAATACTTTGATGGCTTTTAGGCGCATGGCAACAGAGGAAGTGCGCGGTTCCAGTTTGCGCCTTATTTCTTCATTTATAGTGGTAAGCGATACCACTACCTGTACCAAATTGTTGGAGTTCAGTTCTTTCAATAAGTCAATGTCGCGTAGTATGAGTGCATTTTTTGTGATGATACCCACCGGATTTTGGTATTCGCAAAATACCTTGAGCAGGTGGCGGGTCAATTCAAATTTGCGTTCGGCGGGTTGGTAGCAATCGGTATTGCCGGATAGAAGTATGGGCTCAGGAACCCATTTTTTATTATTGAAAAAAGTGCGTAATAAGTTTGCTGCTTCTGGTTTGTATAATATTTTTTGTTCAAAATCATTTCCGGCGCTGTATCCCCAATATTCGTGCGTTGGGCGGGCGTAGCAATAGGTGCAGCCATGTTCGCAACCTTGGTATGGGTTTATTCCCCACGGCATGGGTATGTCGGGGCTCGGTATTTTATTAACTATTGTTTTCGGAAAAATGGCCAACTGCTGTGTTTTCGGACTCAGTGACAACTCTTCTTCATCCACAATATCGGCGTAAAACGAAGTGTCGAGCGCAAGCTTTTGATAGCGGTTGTCCGTATTCATCTGCGCTCCACGACCCTTTTGTGGTGTTATTTTGTTGTTTTCCAATCTGTTTGGTAGCTGTTCGTAATGAAAAGGGAAGTTGGCGAAAAACAATAGATTCAACAAATTTTTTGCAACCATTGCTTCAAAAACCTTATCATTACAACAAATAGAAACTATGAAGGCCCCACTACACTTATTAACCAGTCTTCTTCTCAGTTTGTGGGTGTTCCCGGTAGGTGCGCAGCAATGGGAGTTGTTTAAACTAAACCGCAAGGAATTTTACTATGAAAAAGGGGATGAACAGGAAAATGTTTGGCCATTTATGGTCACATCCAAAATTGAGCATCCCATTAGAACCCAATTGGTATGCCGAGCTGACGAAACCTATAAAGATGCTTATATGCAAAGTATTGGATTTGCTTGGAGTCGGTTTTTTCCAAGCGCCAACAAACTTGCATGGAATATATCCACCAATGGGTCAACTTATTTTTTGCAAAATAGAAGTACAAACCAACGTGTAAAAACCCGATTAATGGCCGGCGACAGCAGCGAGTATTTGTTTCAATCAGGTGAGTTTAGCGGGGCTTTTCAGTTGTTTCATTCGGCCTACGATTCCGTGATTTTTGGTACAAGAGATAGTGTTCGTAGGTTTAAAATATATTTTGAGAACAACCATAAAGTGCATTTTCTTATCCTATCAAAAAATCATGGTATTATGAAATTACCATACAAGGCGGGCGGTGTATTGGTACGCACACATCCGCAAATACCTACTTTTAGCCGGTTTTTTGATTTGGAAATTGGTGATATAATAGAATACCGCGACTCGTTTTTCGACTATCCAAATCAAACATGGGAAAATGATGTGAAGTTGGTTTCAACTACATATTCTGACAAATATTGGCAAAACGACACCTTGTTTTTCCAAATTGACGAAACAATTGAGTCTGTGGCTGAGGACAAGGCAATTACCCAACAAAGAAGAAAGCGAACGCTATGGTATTCGAAAACCTTTTTGGAATCGCCTGTGGTTGATGATTCGTTTTCGTTTGACATAATTCGTGATTACTATTTCAGCCATCAATATGGTCGCTTATGTTTTACAAAAGGGCGTCTTCAAATACATTACGAAATGGATACCTTGTCCGATTCGCTGTTTAGAATGGGTTTCTCAGATTCAGAGTATCTTGATTCAAAAACTTACCTTGAGGGGTTGGGAGAGGAGATGCACAAGTTGAGTGGGAACGGAAATGCGTACTTTGGAAGAAATTATGAAATTGTCTTTTTTAAAAAGGGCAACGAAGAGTGGGGCAAAAAGAGGGTTGGAGTGGAGCCACTTGGTACCAATGAACCAATAAGTATCTATCCAAACCCCGGCAAATTTTGGTTTTACATCTACCTGCACAAGCCCGCGAATTGCATAGTGTATAATGAAGCGGGACAAATGATTGATGCGTTTGCTGCAAAAGCAGGTATGAACCATTTTGGGGATTACTATAAAAGTGGACGCTATTTATTGGTAATTCAAAGTGGCGCAAGCAGATATAGCAGGTGGTTGGTTAAAGAATAGGTGAGCTTATGTAACCAAAGTTCTTTAGAAGCCAAATTTTGATGAAGCAGTAGAATTCCGAATAGCCATCTGCAAGGGTTTCTTCAATTTGCAGTTCCATATTTTGCAGTAGCAACAAGGCTCAAATTTCCAGGAGCATTTGCAACTAATCTTACCTGCCTTTTTGCCTTGGTTCTACCGATATTTTTGCTGAAGTGGCATCGATGCACTTCATATTGCGCGTTGAAATTGGCTGGTTCAAAAAAATATTAATCGATTAAGGTGTTGAAAAGCAAGCTTTTGCGTTTACTGAAATTGGCTTAATTGAAATTTTGAAATTTAAATTTTGGAGGTTGGTAAATCGCTTTATATTTGCGCCACCTTAAACGAAAGGTATTTAGCTGAAGAGCTAAGAAATATTGATGGTTTGGTAGTTCAGTTGGTTAGAACGCCTGCCTGTCATCTCGCCAAGGCGAGACGGGTTCGAGTTCAACCATTTGTACTTTCGAATTGTAATGATAAACTGGTTTGGTAGTTCAGTTGGTTAGAACGCCTGCCTGTCACGCAGGAGGTCGCGGGTTCGAGTCCCGGCCAGACCGCTCACAAAAAGCCCCGATTTTGGGGCTTTTTTTGTGTGTTTTTGTG